>JAAXVX010000088.1 GCA_013335275.1 Bacteroidales bacterium | reverse complement strand
GTCCCTGCTGTCGTGCGCCGGTACTGCCATAATTGCTCCGGTTCCATATCCGGCAAGAACATATTCCGAAATCCAAACCGGAATTTTCTCATTTGTAAACGGATTTATTGCATAGCTGCCGGTGAATACCCCTGTAACCTTTTTTGTTTCCGCCATTCTCTCGCGCTCGGTCTTCTTTTTGGCGTATTTGGTGTACTCTTCAACTGCACCTTTTTGGTCTTCTGTTGTGAGTTTTTCAACCCATTCACTCTCCGGGGCAAGCACCATGAATGTTGCTCCAAATACTGTATCGGCACGGGTTGTAAAAATTTCCAGATTATATTCTTTACTGCCATTGAACACGCGGAATACCATTTCGGCTCCCTGCGAGCGTCCAATCCAGTTGCGCTGCATATCCTTGAGCGAGTCGCTCCACGAAAGTTCGTCCAGGTCGTTAAGGAGTCTTTCGGCATAAGCCGATACTCTCAGCTGCCATTGTCTCATCTTCCTCTGCTCCACAGGGTGCCCGCCTCTGACAGACAGCCCCTCCTTTACTTCGTCGTTTGCTAGTACGGTTCCAAGAGCTGCACACCAGTTTACCGATGTTTCCCCTAAATATGCAATTCGATACTCCATAAGGATTTTTTCTCTCGCCTCAACGCTGAAGGAGTTCCACTGCGCAGCAGTGAATATCTCTGTATCGCCGCATGCTGCCTCAACACCGGCATTTCCTTCGCAGGCGAAAACCTTAACAAGTTCTTCTATTTTTTCTGCTTTGCCGCTTTTCTTGTTGTACCAGTGGGCGAACATTTCCAGAAAAGCCCATTGCGTCCATTTATAATAATCGGGATCGCAAGTGCGAACCTCTCTTGTCCAGTCGAAGGAGAAACCAATTCTGTCCAGCTGTTCCCTGTAACGTTCAATGTTTTTCTCTGTTGTCCTGGCCGGATGCTGGCCGGTTTGGATGGCATACTGCTCGGCCGGAAGGCCGAATGCATCGTATCCCATTGGGTGAAGGACGTTAAATCCTTTTAGTCTTTTATATCTGCTGTATATATCACTTGCAATGTATCCGAGCGGGTGACCGACATGAAGCCCGGCCCCCGATGGGTAGGGAAACATATCTAAAACGTAATACTTTGGTTTTGAAGGGTCGGTCTCTACTTTGAATGTCTTATTATTAGCCCAGAAGGCCTGCCAACTCCTCTCGATTTCAAGAAAATTATACTCCATTTTGCGTCTGTTGTTTCAAACGGCAAAAGTAATAAAATTTACTGTCTTTTGAGTCTAAATTCAACCGGCACCGCCATTTTAACCCGCACCGGAGAACCTCCGATAGTTGCTGCTCTCCATTTGGGCGATGCGGCAACTACTTTTACTGCTTCATCGTCAAGGCGGTCGTCCAAAGATTTAACAACTGTTACATTGGAAACCTCTCCGTTCTTCTCAATCACAAACTCAACAATAACTCTTCCCTGAATTCCTTCATCAATTGCACTCTGAGGAAATTTCAGATATTTGTAAACCCACCTGTCGAGAAATTGTTGCTCGCCTCCGTGAAGGAACAAGGCACTTCTCTCAACCTCGGTTGATGCATAGATTTTTGTGTCGTTTTGAAGTGCAGCCGGTTTTGATATTGATTGTACAGTTGTATCCTTTGCGGCAAAAGCTGTTCTTGAAAGCGGCCTGCTCATATTGGCAGCTTCCATTGCAAGGTTAAGGGAATAATTTGCAATCATCTCCATTGAAGCATAGTCCAGGTCGGAGGCTATATCGCGGCTTGTATGATAGTCGCGGTGAAGGCCTGTAGTGATTAGTGCCGAGGGTATTCCTTTTGCAACAAAAATCTGATGGTCGCTCGGGAAATAATTTGTAGAATGTATCTTTGGCGAAAGCATAAGCGGCATGTCTGCAACATCCTTCAAAAGAGTTGTAAGTTCAACATGAGGGGTTATCGTATAAGCCGAAACATTGTCTCCGGTTTGTCCGTGCCCTATCATATCAAGGTTTATCATAAGAGAGATTTTATCCGAAGGGGAAAATCCTCTGTTCACAAAATACCACGAACCCAGCATTCCTCTCTCCTCTGCTCCGAAAGCAACGAAAAGAACCGAACGGCGAAATTTGAATGCCTGCGCTTTTACCATTTTAGCCAGCTCAAGCATAACAGCCACCCCGGATGCATTGTCATCGGCCCCGCTGAAAATCTGCAGCGAGTCTTTACCATTTATGTTCATTCTCGTATAACCAAGATGGTCGTAGTGTGCGCCAATGAGAATGTACTCGTTTTTAAGATCCTTGTCGTATCCTTCAACTATTCCTACAATGTTGTTTGAATGCATCGTATCTCCGGTATCGGACACAAAAGAGAAATCCTGACCGGGGGCCGGATAGAGCAAGGTGAGCCCCGCCTGGGCAAAAGTCTTTTCAATATATGTTCCCGCTTCCTTTTCTCCCCTGGTTCCCGCTCCTCTTCCCAATAGTGAATCGGCCGTAAGGGCAACAACATGGGCCTTTAATTCGCTCCCAATGCTATTCTGAGAGAAAAGCCCTGCCGGCATTATCAGCAGCAGAGCTATCACATAGTAAAATTTTCTGTACATCTTTATCTTGTTGGTAATACCTCGAGCCAGTAGCCGTCGGGATCGTTTATAAAATAGATCCCCATCTTAGGATTTTCATAGCAGATACATCCCATTTCGGCATGTTTCTTATGTGCTGCCTCGTAGTCATCTGTACGAAAAGCAAGATGGAATTCGTTGTCTCCCAAATTGTACGGTCTTTCCCAATCTCTCAGCCATGTAAGTTCAAGCTGATGTTCGGAAGACCCGTCCGAAAGGTAAACAATAACGAATGAACCATCCTCAGGAGCGATTCTTCTCACCTCCGAAAGGCCGAGTGCTTCGTTGTAAAAATACAAGCTCTTTTTGAGGTCAAGAACATTAATGTTGTTGTGAACGAATCGGAATTTTGCCATTTATATTAATTTTTATCTTATAAAATGGGGCATCTCTGCCGGGAGTTCTATCGAAAATTCAACCATTCCCTTAACAGCTCCTTCTACAAACCATGGAGACTGATAAATCAGCTTTTTCACGCCTGCTTTTTCAATGGTGTAGGTGTTTGTCTTTTCCGATTTCATGAGCTCCTGTATTTTAATCCAGGATTTTTCGCCGTGACAATCTTTAAGATTTTTACCTATCAGGTCACCGTATTTTTCAAAAGTATGGCGGGCCTTTGCATTTTGGTAAATTACAACACCCTCTCTGTCACATACAGTTACTGCGCAGGTTAATTCGTCTGCCCAGTTAAGTTCGTTGGCCATCTTTAGCTTATTGTTTGTAAAAAGGTGTCTTAACTACTTTTGCCTTGAGAAGTTTTTCCCTCACCTTGATATAAATCTCGCTGTCCAATTTGTATAAAGGAGCGGCAACATATGCCATTCCAACGGCTTTTTTAACTGAAGGTCCCATTGTGCCCGAAGTTACTATACCAATTACTGTGCCGTTCGCGTCACATACTTCATATCCGTGTCTTGGAATTCCTCTGTCTACCATTTCAAATCCTACGAGTTTTTTCGAAACTCCTTCGGCTTTTTGTTTAAGATACAGCGCTTTATCTATAAAGTCGCCCTTTGCTTCGCTGAATTTTGTAATCCATCCCAATCCTGCTTCCATTGGTGAAGTTGTATCATCAATGTCGTTTCCATAAAGACAGAATCCCATTTCAAGACGGAGTGTATCTCTTGCGCCCAGGCCAACTGCTGTAATTCCAAACTCTTTTCCTGCCTCAAAAACAGCTTTCCAGAGTTTGTCGGCATCTTCGTTTGCCACATAAATTTCACATCCGCCCGAACCGGTATAACCTGTAGTAGAGAAGATTGCGTCTTTTATCCCAGCAATTGTAAGTTTTTGGAATGTATAATATTCCATATCCTCAACTTTCCTGTCACATATTTTTTGCATTGCTTTGAGAGCAAGAGGCCCCTGTACTGCAAGCTGGCAAATTTCATCCGATGCATTGTAGAGTTCTTTGCCCGGAGTGATACCGAATTTTGGAGCAATAGCCGCCAGATGGGCATAATCCTTATCTACGTTTGATGCATTTACAACAAGCAGATATGTGAGTGAATCGATGCAGTAAACCAGAAGGTCATCTACAATTCCGCCCTTTCCGTTGGGAAAGCAGGAATACTGAACCTTGCCCGGAACAAGAACAGACGCATCGTTTGAGGTTGTGTACTGAATAAATGGAAGAGCATTAGGCCCTTTAACCCAAATTTCGCCCATATGGGACACATCAAAAACACCTATCTTGGTTCTTACGTTGTTGTGTTCTTCATTAATTCCGTAATATTCTACCGGCATGTTATAACCGGCAAATGGAACCATTTTGGCTCCGAGAGCAATGTGCTTCTCTGTAAAGGCAGTATTCTTCATGATTTATTAATTGATATGTAATTTCTGATTTGTGTCGTACACCCAAACATCCTCGGGGCTAAAATCCAGTTCGAGCAGTTTCCTCATTGCGCCATAAGCCTCATTTGCATTTGCAAACGCCCCGGATGCAACAACCTTGTACCCGTTTTTAAAATTCAGGTGAATAGGCTTGTATCCGTTTTTCGAAAGGTATCCGTCCATTTTTGCGACATTGCTTTCATCCTTAAAACTCCCTACTATCACATAAAACCGTGCGGTTATCTGAGACGGAGCAATCTTGGTCGTATTTACAACAGTTGATGCCGGTTTTACTGCCTGATTATTCATTGTAGCCGTTGCCTGTTTGCCTGATGTTGTATTTGACTTCACGGTCACAGGTATCGGTACGCTTTTTTGCTGCTGTGGCTGAGTTATCTTCTTTTCAATAGAATCTTTATTGATTTGAGATACTGAGGTTGAATCGGGCAAAGAGTCTCTGATTTTAAGAGAGTCAACAATTAATGTGTCTTTAATGAGAGCGTTAAGACTATCGGCAACACGCCTCATCCGGATTTCGGTCTCAATCTTGGCTAAATCATGAGATGTGGGCATACCCAGAGTGGACCGCAGCCAGTCACATCCGGACAGGAGGAGAACCGCTGCCAAAAAGACAATTATCGATTTAAACCTTCTCATAATTTATTAGACTTTAGACCATTTGTATCTTACAAAAATAAGTAATTTTGGACACCGAAAAAAATTAAATGTATATTTGGTCAATGAAGCTCATCTCCTTTATATTACTGCACACTCTTGCAACTTCTCATTTTCAGCCCGGAGGAGATACTCTTAAAATCCTTTTCCTTGGCGACATTATGCAACATCAGGCTCAACTTGATGCAGCTCAAAAAAAGGGCAGGGGAAAACAAAACTCCGGCACATACGATTACAGCACTTATTTCAAACACCTTCAGTCCCGATTCGGCAAAGCAGACCTGAGAGTCGCAAATATGGAGACAACCTTTGCCCCTGCACCTTATTCGGGCTACCCAAACTTTTCCTCTCCGGCATCGCTGTTATCGGACAGCAAAAAAAACGGCATCGATCTTTTCCTTGCGGCAAATAACCACACATGCGACAAAGGAAAAAGGGGAATAGAGGGAAGCATCTCTCTTTACGACAGTCTCAAAGTTTTATATACGGGTATTTACCGAAACCAAAAAGAGGAAAACGAGCGCAACCCGCTTATAGTTGAGCTGAAAGGATTCCGGATTGCCTTTCTCAACTACACTTATGCAACAAATGGCATTCCTGTCCCTGACCCGTATGTAGTAAAACTTCTGGACAGCAATGTTGTAAAAAAAGATATTGCGCGGGCAAAGACAAAAGATCCCGATTTCATTATTGCATGTTTGCACTGGGGGACTGAATATGTTCTGTCTCATTCCGGAGAGCAGGAGAATTGGGCAAAACTTTTCAACAGACAAGGAGTAAATATTATCATTGGCTCACACCCTCATGTTACTCAGGATGTGGATATCCGCAGAGAACTTTCGGGCGAAGTAAACGGGGTTACCGTTTATTCTCTCGGGAATGCAATATCAAATATGACAGCCGTTTACACCAGAATTGGCATGATTTTCCGGATAGATCTGGTAAAAAACTGGCTTGGCGAATGCAGGATGCTGGCTCCAAAATTTGAGTATATTTGGACCACCAGACCGGGAACTCTTGAAAAGAATTTCAGCATTATTCCTGTTGAGGACTACATAGATAAACCTCATAAGCTTCACAACAGGGATGACTATAAAAAAATGAAGAATCAATATCTGAAAGTAAAAAATGATTGAAAAGACAATAACACTGGACGAGATAGATCCTGTTGACATATACGGGGTAAACAATAAGCTCATAGACCTGCTTTCGGGGTT
>JAAXVX010000367.1 GCA_013335275.1 Bacteroidales bacterium | reverse complement strand
TCAAGTCCCCACCCTCCAAAGAGCAGAACGCCGGATGTACATACTGCAAATACGGCAACAGCAATATAGAGTGCTTTGATATACATTCTTTTTACTTCGCCAATTCTTTCCTGTATTCTCTCCTGAGTGAGTTTGGGGTAGAATGTCAAAAACCAAACAACCGAAAGAGTATAAATAACATCTGCAATTTGTTTGCTCAGCCCGTAGTCTCCCATTACGGAAAGCGGGATGAAAAGAGCGCCAAGCATTGCAAGCATTCTGTTTGTAAAAATCCAGCTAAGGCCGGAAAGGCCCGATTTATATGCTGTTTTCCATATTTTTCTGAGGATTTCGCGCCAGTCTTCGGATTCGGCCTTTTGAAGCTCTTCTTTTGTATTCTTGTCAAAGAAGGCTCTGTATGCAAGGAAACGGTTTGTAATTGTGGCAAGTGTCTGGCCTATGACCATCGAAATTATTCCCATTCCCGAAAGAAGAAGAATCGAAGCAACAACAATGTGTACACTCTGGGAAAAAACGATAATCTGTTTTGAACGCTTGATAAAACCTCTTCCTACAAGCATTGCATCATAGAAGTAGGTATAAAACTGGTACGAAAGCAACACTCCGTAACAGTACCATGCAAGCCGGGCCTTAAACGGGTCGCCGGTAAAGCCTTGCAAAATACTTTCTATATACCATATACCTGCCGTAAAAAGCAGAACAACCAAAGCAATTGCTACCGCTGCATAAAAGTTGCGCATGGATTTTATCAGCCCTTTTAGCAAAGGGAAATAAACAGGCAAATCCTTTTCCAGCGGTTTGTAGCCCTCTGCCTGAAGAGTTGTGGCTCCCGAGTATACGTATGTAATTGACCTTGAAAAGGTGGGGAAAAATCCGAAATCGAGAAGGTAAATCATTGAATTGAGACTTATCATCACAGTCCAGAGTCCCATCTCCTCGCTTGGCAGCATTTTAAGAATAAGAGGCAGGACAACCAATGCAGATGCCACCCTCATAAAACTGGCAGCATAGTTCCAAAGCAAGTCGGTCCTGTTTATCTTCATTCCGGTTAAAATACGTATTTGGCCATAAACTCAATCCTGTTATTGTGATTTACAGGAAAGAAATCGGTTCCCTTAAGGTTCGTGTCAATGGTTTTTGCCCATTTAGCCTGGGAAAGGCTGTATTCCAAAGCAAAGATAAGTTTTTTGGAGGCACTGTAAACAACTCTTGGGGATAATCTTGAAAACCACATAAGTTTAGGGTCCTTGTAGAATCCGTATGAATAATCGCCATTAGCCGTTGTAACATCTACAACTTCTTTGGTTCCGAAACTTCTCTGATAACCGTAGAAAATTCCGAATTTAAAATCTTTAAACGATGGGGTTTCAAAATCAATCCATGAAGACATTGACCTCACATTCTCATATTTATAATCCAGTAATGGATTTGAACTGCCTAAGTATATATCGTTGATTTTCCCGTATCCTCCAATCATTCCCAGATGAGAAAGGTTTTCGCCGTATATTCCCCACATTCTTAGTGTATATCCTTTGCCTAATGCAGCTCTGAAGAATGCATTTATATCGAAAGAACCGATGGATGTAGATATAAGATTATTCAGGGCATCTGTAGTTCTTGGCTTTAAAACTTTGTAACCGGCTGTTATGCCTCCGAATACCTTTGCCGGGTCTCCGAAACGAATCTGAGCCTGAAAATCGGGAATTCCCGCCTGTGCCTGTGCTTTTGCAGGCCCAAGTGATGTTGTGCCTCCAAACATGTGGGCAGCAACTATTAAGTTTACATTTTTGGCAAGATTTGCTGTGTAACGAATCTGCAAATTCCTGTTAAGAGAATTAAAAGGGAAACCGGCACCAAATGCAACTGTTTGTCCGTTAACATCGCCTACATAAGTCAGGTGGTCCGTCTGTCCAATAAGAAGCGAGCTCTTTTTCCACTTCATATT
>JAAXVX010000087.1 GCA_013335275.1 Bacteroidales bacterium | reverse complement strand
GGGAATTCTTGCCAGTGAAATATCGGCAAAACTAGGGATTGAGACAAAGATGCATAACGGCAGGCGCATAACCGATGCCGAAACTCTTAAAGTGTGCACCATGGTTTATGCCGGATGGATAAACAAGAGTATAGTTGCGCAACTGCAAAAAATAGGATGCAATTCGCTGGGGCTTTCCGGAGCCGACGCCGGAGTTATTCCTGCAAAAAGAAGGTCTCCGGACCCGGTCGATTTCGGATTTGTGGGAGATATCTCCCCTGATGAGATAAATACAGGCATACTGGTAAGTCTTCTGGGAAGAGGCATCACTCCCGTATTTTGTGCAATTACGCACGACAGAAACGGATCCCTTCTGAACACAAATGCAGATACGATGGCGTCCGGTATTGCAGTAGCTTTATCCGGAAGTTACTATACAAGACTCATTTTTTGTTTTGAAAAAGAGGGTGTGCTTTATGATCCTAAGGATGAGAAAAGCGTTATTCCTCTTATTACAAAAGAGAGTTATGCAAGGCTTAAAAATGAAGGAGTAGTATCTGAGGGTATGCTTCCAAAGCTGGATAATGCTTTTTTTGCATTAGAGAGAGGAGTCTCGGAAGTTTATATCAAAAAGTGGTCTAATCTATCTCCCGAAGGAGGAACAATGCTCAGGTTCTGAATATGATGAAAAGCGTCAATACTGTTGAAATGACAGCAAATGCAGTGGCTCTTTTAAGAAAAAAGATTGCCATCAGGTCCTTTTCCGGTAATGAGGAGGAGGCTGCCAATCTCATTTGTTCCCATCTGTCGCAGCATGGAATAACATTCAACAGGCTGGTCAATAATATATGTTGTTTTGCAAAGGGATTCAATCCTGCAAGGCCCACCCTTATGATTAATTCTCATTTGGATACAGTAAGACCGTCGGCAGGATACACTACTGACCCGTTTAATCCTCCTGCAGAACCGGACAGGATATCAGGTGTGGGAAGCAATGATGCGGGAGCTTCGGTTGTTTCAATTATTGAAACCTTTAAGTATTTTTATGAGAAAGAGTTAAGTTTTAACCTCATGATGGTGCTTTCGTGTGAAGAGGAAAACTCGGGTTCGCAGGGGATGGATCTGGTAATCGAAGAGTATCCTTTCATTACTTGTGCAATTATAGGAGAGCCTACAAAAATGCAGGCGGCAGTTGCAGAAAGAGGGCTTCTGGTGGTTGATGCAACGGCAAAAGGTGTAAGCGGGCATGCGGCAAGGGAAGAGGGGATAAACGCCATTATGAAAGCAATAGAAGACATAAGCTTTATAAAGAATTTTGAATTTGAAAGGAATTCCGGCATAATGGGCAAGGTAAAAATGAGTGTAACCCAGATAGAAGCAGGAACTCAGCACAATGTAATACCGGATATCTGCAAATATGTTATAGACATCAGGCCAACCGAACAATATTCAAATACAGAGATAATGGAAATACTTGCGGCCAATCTTAAAAGCGAGTTAAAACCCCGTTCTCTCAGAAATAAATGTTCCATCACCCCTTCGGGCCATCCGCTTATTAAATGTGCCGAGAGTACCGGGGTTAATTGTTATGTGTCTCCAACCACATCGGACTGGATGAGGCTCAGCTGTCCTGCAATCAAAATGGGTCCCGGTGACTCATCGCGCTCTCACAAAGCAGATGAATATGTTCTTGTCGGGGAGATTAATGACGGGATTTCCGGCTATATCAACTTTATAAACAATTTAAATTTAGAGATATGAGTGTATTGTGGAGCAAACAGGGTACCCCTGATGAAATTGTTCAGGAGTTCACAGTAGGAAGAGACAGGGAGTTCGACATAAAGCTTGCCAGATATGACATTCTGGGAACAATGGCACATATCCGGATGCTCAAGTCTATCTCTTTGCTCACAGGCGGGGAGGAGACCATTCTTCTTGAGGAGTTAAACAAAATGATTGCTGGGGTTGATGAAGGGAAATTCGTACTTGAAGATGGAGTAGAAGACATTCACTCGCAGGTTGAATTTAATCTTACGAAGAAAACCGGGGACATTGGAAAGAAAATCCACTCCGGCAGGTCCAGAAACGACCAGGTTCTTGTCGACATAAAGCTTTTCCTTAAAAACGAGATACACGAAGTAAGGGATGGCGTTTCTGCTTTATTTGCCCTGCTTCAGAAGCTGAGCGAGCAACACAAGGATATTATGCTGCCCGGATATACACACAGCCAGATTGCAATGCCATCTACTTTCGGGTTATGGTTTGGCGCATACGCAGAGTCACTTACAGACGACCTTTATACGCTTGTAGCCGCTTATAACATAATCAATCAGAATCCGCTCGGTTCTGCGGCCGGATATGGCAGCTCCTTTCCCATTGACAGGGAACTTACAACTTCTCTTCTTGGCTTTGCCGCTCCAAACTACAATTCTGTTGCAGCCCAGATGAGCAGAGGCAAAAGTGAAAGAGCAGTAGCTTTTGCAATATCGTCAATAGCATCTACGCTAAATAAGCTCTCATCCGATTGTATCGTTTTCATGAACGGGAATTATGGCTTTATCTCTTTTCCCGATGAACTTACAACAGGATCGAGCATTATGCCTCACAAGAAGAATCCTGATGTATGGGAACTCATACGGGCATATTCAAACCGTATTCTCAGCGTTCCGAATGAGATAGCGCTTCTTACCACAAACCTCACTCATGGATACCACAGAGATTTTCAACTGCTCAAAGAGATACTTTTTCCTGCTCTGGATTCAGCAAAAAAAATTCTCTCCCTCTCGGTTTTTATGCTGGAGAATATCAGGGTAAACAAAGAAATACTCAACGACAACAAGTACGACTATCTCTTTACCGTTGAAGAAGTAAATAAGAGAGTACTCGCAGGGGTCCCTTTCAGAGAGGCCTATAAGTCTGTTGGGCTTGAAGTCAATTCCGGAACATTCGTGGCCGACAAAAAAGTAACCCACACTCACATCGGGAGTATGGGTAACCTTTGCAATGCTCAAATAGAGGCGAAGTTCAGTAAAGTCCTCGCACTGTTAGATTGAATAACTTCCGAATAGAAGGTAAGCAACTATAAGAGTGAGGATAATATTAAATGTTTGTGCAATAAGGAATGTGTAGGTGTTCCGGCTGTTCTCCTTATTGAATATTTTTCTGAAATCTGTTTCAAGTCCTATTGCAACGAATGCGATTGAAAAGAGAGTTTCTCTTAATCCTTTGGCAACTTTGCCAAGTTCTTTTGCATAAGTTGGCTCAAACAGGAAGCTGAAAACAAGTGATGCAGCTATAAATCCCAGTACAAATTTCGGGAACCTCTCCCACAATACAGCCGCCGACGGCTTAATTTCTTTATTGGTTCCCCTGTATGACCAGTAAATCGAAATGGCGAATGCCGCAACTCCCAAAAGGACATTCTGGGAAGATTTAATAATTACACTATATTTTTCGGCAGTCTCTCCGATGAATTTTCCAGACGCTACAACCGCTCCGGTTGTGTCTATTGTTCCACCGAGCCATGCGCCCGCAACTTCCTGAGACAATCCGAGCAAATTTGCCAGATATGGCATGAGATACATCATTGGAACGGCTACAACAAGAACGATAGAGATAACGTATGACAATTTTTTGCTGTCGCCCTTAATGGCCCCGCAAGTTGCAATAGCAGCGGATACGCCGCATATTGATACTGCGCTTGAAAGCATCACTGCCATTTCTCTGTCAAGCTTGAATTTCTTTGCAATCCAAAAAGAGAAGTACCATACAGAAATTACGACTATAATAGCCTGAACCATTCCAAGTGCTCCTGCCTTCATTATCTCTCCAAAAAGGACGGAAGTTCCCAGAAGAACGAGTCCGGCTTTAATGAAATATTCACTTTTTGCTGCCGGTGCCAGCCACTTTGGAAGGCCGACAGTATTTCTTATAATGAGCCCTATCGCCACAGAGAAGAATACTGCTTCAAATCCTGTGGATTTAATTGTTGAAAGTCCACTCAGATATTGCGCAAAAAGCGATATGAGAAAAATAACGGTATAGGAAATGGCATAGCCCTTAAGGTTATTCCCGAGTGCCCACAGGCCAAGAGCTCCCAATACCCCGATTGAGGCGAAAATTACATAGATATTGGACATAAAAGTGGGAACAATTATTACTCCAGTGAGAAGAACTGTTCCCAGTATAGTCGCTATCCAGTCTTCGGTTTTTAACCGGTCAAAGATTTTAACTTCCATATGAAAATCTGTAAGGTTAGGTTTTATATGGGCAAAGATAATTAAAATCCGAAATAGTAAAAGACTTTACTATTTATTTTTTATCCATCAAAAGTCTGGCTCCTGCACTCTCTTTTACTGACCTTTTCCAAAGCTCTGAATAACCGGGAAAGTCGGGAGTTGGAGGAATCTGTGGAGAAAAGCCATTGTTTTTAAATGAACCGTCCGGATTCTGTTTTTTTGTGTTCCCGTCTATATATTTAACTAAAAGGTATTCATCCAGGCTCTTCCATTTCTCAAAAAGAGAGTTGGCAGTGTTCACCGAGTAATTTGTAAGAAATTCGCTTACAAATGCAGGATTGTCCCTGAGCAATGTCAAAGCAGTTTTGTCGATAGCCTCTGTTTCCGCAATCCTGGCTTTTTCGTGGTCATCAATAATTGAACGGACCTCTTTGCCGATATGATTATATCTGAGGTAAGCAAACTGAGCGATACGGTTCACGGCCCAGAACATTGATGTTGGAGAATATTCAATCATGGAGCCATTGCCAAGTGCATAGTTTTTTGAAATAGCCTTTGATGATGTATATACCGGTGTAAGGGGAGATGTGGCTGCATCATCTACTCCAAACCAGAAAATTCCTCCAATTTCTTTTGGAACATTCGGGCGGCATTCGCCCACAAACCAGAAACCGGTCTGTTGTGTAGCGATGGCTCTTTCGTTTATATATTGTTTTCCGTCCACTTCAAAACCCATTGGCCTCCAGCGATAAGGAAGCACATTTCCTCCTGCTCCGATATCATTTGTCATATCCATTTCGGTACCTTCATAATGATCTCTCATCATATCGGCAACATTCTTCAAGGAGAGTTTTTGCTTTGCCTTAACGTAAAGCGGCATCCTGTTTTTTGGATTTTTACCGAGGGCATAGTCCAGATACTTGCTCATATCCTCTTCTCCGTAACGATTAAAGAAACTCCACACGCGGGCATCACATCCGCGGATTGTGGCTCCGTCTGCAGGCCCGTATGTATCAGCAAAACTGAAATCCTTATCACTGCCGGAGTAGAGACCCTGTTCGCGTGCATGTGATATAACATCCGAAGCATACATACAATTATCGGGATCATTTAAAGGAAATTTTGTAATCCTTGCCTGGTTTGCATGAGCAGATATATAGCCATCCGGAATTCTCACTGCAACCCATACAGCGCCCTTGTTTATATTTACACCATTGACTTTTTTAGGGGCCTTTCCAATAATTTCAAGGAACCAAACCTCGTTAGGATCGGCAATTGAAATTGACTCCCCGGATGATGCATAACCATACTCGTTTGCAAGACTTGTAAAAACCTTAATAGCCTCTCTGGCTGTTTTTGCCCGCTGGAGCGCGATATACATGAGAGAACCGTAATCAACAATACCTTCGGGGTCCATTTGTGATTCAAGGCCACCCCAGGTGGATTCTCCTATTACTACCTGATATTCATTCATATTGCCGATAACAGAATATGTCTGTTCTGCCTGCGCAATCTCCCCCAGAAAACGTCCTTTACCCCATTCATAAATCTTTAACATAGTTCCCTTTGGGTACTGTTGTGCAGGGTAATGAACCAAAACGCCATATCTGGTATGTGAGTCGGCAGAATAGCTCACCATTGAAGAGCCATTTGCTGTTGCTCCTTTGGTAATGAGCAGGTTAGTACATGCGTCGGTACTGTTTGTCCAAAACATTCCAATCACGGACAAGATTAAAAAAAGTCTTCTCATAAAAGTAAAATTTGGCGAATATAGTAAAATTGTACATGGGATTAAAAACAGGCCGATTTTGGAAATTTATCTCAATATTTTTTGGAGATTTGAAAAAAGTCAATACCTTTGCAGCCCGTTTAGGAAAAAACGGCTTGTTCTTTGAAATTTTGAGAGAGATAAAGAGGTAATAGGTTTATCGAAATGCATAGCGATATGTATGAGATAAAGCGAGTAGAAAATAATAAAATAAGATTGGGTCTGTTAATTTAAAATTAAGGGACTACAATTTCGAGCATAATAAGAAGTTACTTAAGGGCGAACGGAGGATGCCTAGGCTTCTATGGGCGAAGAAGGACGTGGTAAGCTGCGAAAAGCTGCGGGGATTTGCAAACGAGA
>JAAXVX010000366.1 GCA_013335275.1 Bacteroidales bacterium | reverse complement strand
ATCTGCCGGAAATATATTGTGAAACCCTTTTCAGGCAGATACTTTTGTTCCCGAAATTTTAATTTAAACAATTATGCACGTAATTCATGACGGGAGACGCTCCCGCAACGGCGGATTAAATGTCGTATTAATGGCGTCAATTTTTATTGTAGCCGGAATTTTGTTTTTGGGAAGAAATCTTGGATTTATAGATCATCAGGTTTTCCGGATAATAGTTTCCTGGCAAATGCTTCTAATTGTACTTGGTCTTAACTCTCTTTTCAGAAGACAGACTGTTGGAGGAGGAGTTCTTATTGGTGTTGGAGTATTTTTTCTCATACCACGAATCTCCGGTTTAGGATATGACTGGGTGGCGACATACTGGCCGATACTGTTCGTCCTTATCGGCATAATGCTCCTGTTCAAACTCTGGAAACCCGGGGCATTTTTTCCGAATCCGGGCAGAAGGTGCAGCCAGGATACATCATACAGTTCAGCAGACGGCTTTGTTACATCAAACAATGCATTTGGTTCGGTAAGTCAAATCGTTCTTGATCCTGTTTTTAAAGGCGCAAAGATTACAAACACTTTTGGAAGCACGATTCTTGATCTCCGGCACACTACTCTTGAAGCCGCTGAAACATATATTGATCTTGACTGTACATTTGGAGGGGTAGAAATATATGTGCCTCACAACTGGACCGTAAAATCAAATCTGCACCATTTTTTTAGCGGGAATGACGACAAACGTTACAGAATAAGCGAAGTGCCGGACAGTACACATAAACTGATACTCAGGGGCAACATCTCTTTCAGCGGTATTGAAATTAAAAGCTGATTATGACCCGTACATTTTCAGAACCAAATATGCAAAAGTTTTCAGGGGTAGCTGCGATTGTGATCATAGCAGCTATCCTTTGGCTCTTGCTGTTTATGTATGGAAATTTATCACTATACGGTGCTTTGGGAGAAAGCCTTTCCTATACAGTAATTCTGGCTGTTTCCGGTTTTCTTTACCAGTATATCAGGGATTATCTCAAAGCTCTTCAGGCAAAAATCGTTGTAGCTTTTGTAGTTCAGCTTATAGCACTTGCCGGAACATTCGCCCTCACGTCCCTTATGGGACAGGAGGTACATGCTCTTTTCGCTTCAAACATAGTACTTCACCTTGTGTTCGGGCTTTTATGCTGGACAATTATTGAATTATGGTATTACAATTTTATTAAAGAAGATACTTCAGAAGATTGTATTAAAGAATCAGTTAACACTTCGGAAAAAAGTGATATAATTGACCATATTCCCGTAAAGGAGGGCTCGAAGATTAATATCGTAAGAGTGGAGGATCTTCAGTATATACAGGCATACGGAGATTATGTTTTTCTTTTTACAGATACAGGTAAGTATCTTAAAGAACAAACAATGAAATATTTCGAGATGCATTTGCCGCCCGTTTTTGTGCGTATTCACCGCTCCAGCATAGTAAACTCCTCAAAAATAATCCGGGCAGAACTCTATGGAAAAGAGAGTTACAATATTCAGTTGAAGAGTGGAGTTACACTAAAGGCAAGCACAACGGGATACAAGCTTCTTAAGGAGAGGCTCTCTCTGTAATTTATTGCTGTTTCTTTTTAGATTTGCTGCTCTTATCGTCCTTTACGTCGGTATATTCAAGGCCATCCCTGTATACGCTCATTGCTCCAAGGCTCATACCCATGCTTGAGTAGCCTCCGTCGTGAAAGAGATTCTGCATGGTAACCTTGCGCGTAAGATCCGAAAATAGAGTAATAATGTAGTCTGCACACTCGTCGGCAGTTGCATTTCCAAGAGGAGACATCCTTTCGGCAAAATCCATCAGCTTGTCAAATCCCATAATACCTCCGCCGGCAGTTGTTTGTGTTGGTGATTGTGACACAGTATTAATTCTGATGTTCCGCTCTCTTCCGTAAATATACCCAAAGCTTCTGGCAAT
>JAAXVX010000086.1 GCA_013335275.1 Bacteroidales bacterium | reverse complement strand
TTTTTAGACGTCCTCTTTTACTTTTGTACTCCGGCAGGGTCATCGGCGCCGGTTAGCAACAAAAATTTTGAAATACATGCAACAAAAGATATAAAAGTTTCGTCTAATTGCTAAACTTTATAATTAGTCTAATGATCAAACTTAAACTCTTTTCAAGCTTGCTCCTTCTGATTTCATTCAATTTATGCTTTTCTCAGGTTTCCGTTAAAGGAGTTGTCACAGACAATGACAATCTTCCTGTCCCTTTTGCAAATGTAGTTATGTACAATACTTTGGACTCAACTACATTCAAGTATGGCGGGATAACAGATCTTAACGGGAATTATGAAATTAAGAATGTGGCCGCGGACAACTATTGTCTTGTTGTTTCTTTTATTGGTTACAGAAACATTAAGGACACAATTGAAGTATCCGGCACAAATCCAATACTGCTCAACTACAAAATGGAAACCGATATTAAAATGCTTAATGCGGCATCTGTTCAGGAGAGCCGGGCAAGGACCCTTCCGGACAAGACCACATACAGCATTCTCCCTAAGGATATAAAGAGTTCCAGAAACGCACTTGACCTTACAACAATTGTCCCTCAGATAATATTTGATCCGGTAAACGAAAAAATATCCGGGACCAACGGCAAACCTGTAAAGATTCTTATAAACGGACTCAACGCGACAGAGATAGATCTGAAATCGCTTCGCCCTGATCAGATTCTCAGGCTTGACCACTATGATGTTCCGCCGGCAAGATATGCAGAGTATGGAAATGTAATAAACATTATAACCAAAAGCGCAGAGGATGGTTTTGCCGCCGGAATTAATGCTTCGTCCGCTTTTACAACCGGCTTCGGGAATGAGATGGCTTATTTCAAGTTCAATCGCAAACAACACCAGTTTGCCTTAGACTACTCTTTATATTACAGGAATTACTCGGACAGAGAACAGGAGTCCTACTACAATTATATTTTCAATGAGACAGAATATACAAGAACTCAGAAATTAAAAAATGCTTTTGGCTATGACGACCATTACATAAATTTCACATACACAAATCAAAAAACCGACAACTACGCATTGAAAATCAAGCTCTCTCCAAATTATATGGGCAGGAAGAACGACGGTAATTCTGTGATTGATTATGATGCAAATGGCGAGCTTAGCCAGAGAACGGGAAATGACCACATGAGAGCATCGGTATTCAGTCCATCTGCCGATATTTATTTTTGGAAGCAAATGAAAAATAAGCAGGAACTTGCCGTGAATGTTGTTGGAACAGGATTCATCACATCCAACAAATATTACAAAAAAGAGTATGACAACGCTCACAATCTGGTACTTGACGACAATATGGATGAAAAGAACAGAAAGCAGTCACTCATTGGAGAGGTGAACTATTCTGCCGAATTTAAAAACATACGCCTTAATGCCGGTTACTCAATCGAGACAAGCAGCATGAAATCCGATGTTGTGAACAGTTTTGAATCGTCAATATATACCACATCATTCCTTAAAAACTATCTGTATTCCGAAATTTCCGGCCAGAAAAACAAATGGTCATACAAAGCCAGTATTGGAGTTTCAAATATCAAAAGAGAGACCGTATCCGACAAATACAGCAACTGGCTATTCAGACCATCATTAACTATAGGATACAACATAAACAAGAATCAGAGCCTACGCCTCTCATACAAGAAAGAGTCTGCAGAACCTTCGTTATCCGAACTTAGCAACAACAGAACATTTATAACCGAACATATTATCCGTCAGGGGAATCCGGATCTGAGGTCTAGTGTATCCAACGAAATATTCATGGATTACTCTCTAAAGACCAAACTTTTTGACTTTCAATTTACTCCATATTACAGACAGACAACTAATCCGATAAACACATACTTTACCAGAGCCGAGGAAAATATTGTCATGGCATCGGAAAACGGAGAATATTCAGAAAATTACGGAATAAGCTACTCCGGCACGATTAAGCCATTCAGCAGCAACCTTGTTACCATAAGATTCAGCGGACAGGTAATGAACACAGAACTCAGGAGTGCGCAGGCCGGTTCATATTCCCACCTGTACACACCACTCTGGTATCAGATAAATGTTCAGCATAAAAACTTTCTTGTCTATTATCAGGGAAATATAGTCGGCAAATATCTCAGTGGCCCATACCTGTCTACGAATGAAAACAATTCGCACTTCGGGGCAAGATACACAAGGAACAACCTATCGGTTTTCGCAAGTATCTACTGGATTTTTACAAGATCGAAATACAGGACATCCACCATCCCGGAAAGCATTGTCAATTTTCATAATTTCAGCTGGATAAACGATAATGCATCAATGTTTGTGGTAGGGATAAGTTATAATTTAGTGAAAGGGAAAGGCTACTCCGAAAAGGCACGTAAACTGCAGAATGCAGACAGAGACTCCGGAATGTTCTGATAAATGTGAATATTAAAATTTCTATCTTTGAAATTCAAATTTTAATATTCGCAAAATGAAGCTCAGTAATATTTCTGTAAAGTTTCCCATTATCTTCCTTTTAGCATTTTTAATTTTTAGTCCGGTATCATTTGCTCAGGTTACAAATTCAAAGGATGATAAATTTTTAACATATTTCGAAAAAAACAATTTTAACAAAACTCCGCGGTACGCAGAAACTGTTGAATTTTGCAAGCTCCTGGACGATAACTCAAAAATCGTATCTTTTCAGACAATCGGGATTTCACCCCAAGGCAGAGAAATTCCAATCCTGATTGTTGACAAAGACGGTTTGACAGATCCGCAGGAAATTCGCAAAAAAGGCCGTACTGTTGTTATCGCGGAGGCCTGTATTCATGCCGGCGAACCGGATGGTAAAGATGCAGGACTAATGCTCATAAGGGATATTGCAATTTATGGCAAATATCCGGGACTGCTCAACAATGTATCCTTTTTGTTTATTCCCATTATCAATGTAGACGGGCATGAAGACTTTGGCAGTCAGTACAGAATAAATCAAAACGGGCCCGAAGAGGTTGGAGCAAGATATACAGCACAAAAGCTGAACATGAACAGAGATTTCATTAAGGCAGATGCTCCCGAAACAAAAGCACTGCTATCTCTTTATAAAAAATGGATGCCCGAACTCTTTATCGACATTCACGTAACAAACGGAGCCGACTTCCAGTATGTTTCCACCTATGGTATGGACCAGTGCGGTTTTCTTGCCCCTAATATGCTTGAATGGGCTAAAAAAATCTATGAGAGACAACTCCTTGAGAAGATGTCAGCTGCCGGATATCCTATTTTCCCATACTTTGAATTCAACAGTTACACCAACCCCGGAGCAGGTGTTTTACCAGACAACTTCCCTCCCCAGTATTCAAATGGTTATGCATCTGCAAACAACCGCATAGGACTATTAATCGAGAACCATATATACAAACCATACAAAGAGAGGGTCAAATCGGCATATTTTATTGTCAAAAGTTCTCTGGAAATAATCGGTTCAAATAGTACAGCGCTTTTAGCCGAAATTAATAAAGCCGATAAATTCATTGCATCAGCAGAATTCAGAAGAGACTCTCTGCCTCTTATGTATTCGCATGACAAGAAGGATAGTGCTATTATTGATTTTTTGGCATGGAAAGACACAACAGTTATAAGCGACCTGAGTGGTGCAAAATGGACATACTCAAACAGAACAGCACCGGTTACAATAAAAATGCCGCTCTTTACTTCTTACAAGCCGGAACTGAAGATAAAGCTTCCTGAGGCTTATATTATCCCTGCGGAACAAATAGAGACAATTGCATTGCTTGATGTTCATGGTATAAAATATGAGCGACTGGATAAAGACCGGACAATCGATGTGGAAACATACAGGTTTAAGGATCCTAAATGGTCGCAATTCCCCTACGAAGGCAGGGTAACTCTTGACATTAAATATACTACTCAAAAAGAGTCTGTAAATTATCGTAAAGGCGATGTAATGGTTACCACTTCGCAGCCGAAAGTAAAGATAATTGCCTATCTTCTTGAACCAAAATCACCAACATCGCTTGTATATTGGGGGTTTTACAACAATTTCGCAAGACCGGCTACTGAATTTTGGATACGACTAAATTATATGGAGGTAAAAGGAAGAGAAATGTTAGCCAAAGATCCTCTGCTCAAAAAGGAGTTCGAAACAAAAAAGGCATCAGACCCTACCTTCGCAAACGATCCAAATGCCATCCTTCAGTTTTTCATGAGCAAGGTCCGCAAGAATGTGGAACCAGATGTCAACCGTTACCCCGTAGGCAGATTAATGAATTAGTGGCAAAGAAAATTATTCTCTAAAACAGAATATCTGCAATAGTGAAAACGGCAAAAATTACGGAAGCCACTCCATTTGCCGTAAAGAAAGCTGCATTGAGCCTTGATATATCGTTGGGTTTAATTATAAGATGTTGATACACCAATAGTGCGGCAAATATTGCTGCTCCTATAATATATACGATTCCCAGCCCTGCCGAATATCCAAAAATCCATAACAACGGAATAACGAGAGCATGCCCCAGTGCAGAGACTACCATAGCCCTCTTCCGGCCAAGAAGCCCGGGGATTGAATGGAGCCCTTCGCTGCGGTCGAATTCCTCATCGGCAAGAGAATATAAGATATCAAAACTTGACGACCATAGAAAAACAATTAAAGACAATATAAGCGGAGCATAATCCAAACGACCTGTTACACTTATGTATGCAGCAGCCGGAGCACAGGAAAGAGCAAGGCCCAATCCATAGTGGCATAATGATGTGAATCTCTTAAGATAACTGTATCCCAGCAAAATTATCATCGCCGGAACCGACAGATACAAAGCCAGCCTGTTTATTAATGCAGCGACTATTACAAAAAGCACAACATTCACAATAACAAACACGAGAACAGCAGAAGGAGAAAGAAGTGCTGAAGGAATTTCCCTTTTTGCAGTCCGGGGGTTTCTGGCATCAATTTTTCTGTCGGCCCAGCGGTTAAAACCCATTGCACTGTTTCTTGCGAAGACCATGGCGCACAATATGAGCACAAGAAGCCTCCATGTGAATGCACCACTGCCAGGCTCAATCGCAAGAAAGAGCCCTATTAGCGCAAAAGGCATGGCAAATATTGTATGGGAAAATTTGACCAGACTCAGATATTTCGCTCCCCTGTCAAAAAATTTCTTCATTATCGGAGCGATGCACCAAAGTTGTATGTGAAGTTCTTAAGCAGGCGGTCCATTACCTCTTCCACATATTTGTCTGTCAGTGTTTTTTCCGGGTCCTGCAAAACGAAACTAATCGCATATTGCTTTTTCCCTTCGGGAATTTTTTCACCCCGGTATACATCAAACAGAGTTACACTCTTCAAAATCTTCTTTTCTGTTTTGAATGAACTCTTTCTCAGCTCAGAAAAAGATACCTTTTCGTCCAAAAGGAGAGCAAGGTCGCGGCGAACTTCCGGGAATTTGGGGAGTTCCCTGTAAAGCACCTTCTGCTTCTTAACAAGAGAAAAGAGAACGTTCCATGAGATTTCAGCAGCAAATACCTGTTGCTTTATTCCGAATTGCTTCAAAAGCGAAGCATTAACATTTCCCATTACAGCCACCTCTTTGCCTGAGGCGGTTTTATATACGAGCCCTTCGGAAAACAAGTCGGCCGGAGCATAAGAATATTCCAGCTCATCCGGTTCAATTCCAAATCGTCTTAACAGTAATTCAAGATATCCTTTAAGCGTAAAGTAGCTGGCAGGATTGGCTTTTGACCTCCAGGACTGGTTGCCGGGGCCTGTTACAAACATGGAAAATTTAGAGGCCTCCTTGTAGGATTTAAGGTTCTGCGCAGGATTTTTCCCGTCTTCCCCTGTCTCTTCCACAAAAGAGTATACATTGCCCATCTCGAACAGTTTGAGGTCGTTGTGCTGACGATTAATGTTGTGTACAATCACTTCAAGACCGTTTAGCAACAATGTCTGCCTCATCGAGTTCAAATCTGAACTCAGCGGGTTCAATATTTTCACAAGTTTTGATTCCGGATAGGTTTTAAGTTTTGAGTAGTACTCACTCTTTGTAAGAGAGTTGTTCATCATCTCCGTAAAACCGTTGTCTGCAAGAAAATCAGCTGCAAGTTCCTTTACCTTTTCCGGATCGGGTTTTGGTGTTGGATTTATTGAGGCTGTTACTCTCTCCGGCAATTCAATATTATTGTAACCGTATATTCTCAGAACATCCTCTACAATATCGCACTCTCTGGTAACATCTACCCGATATCCCGGAACCGAAATTTCAGCACCCTTTTCGTCCGAAGAGAGTACTTCGTATTCGAGAAAGTTGAGAATGTTAAGAATGGTTTCCCTACCAATTTTTTTG
>JAAXVX010000365.1 GCA_013335275.1 Bacteroidales bacterium | reverse complement strand
AGTTATAATGCGCTATATCTGCCGGTTTGCATACACCCACAAATACATAAAAGAGGATGTTGCCAAGGAGTCTCAGAATGTAATTGGCGCCGAACTTATAAAAAACAGAATAAAAGATATGACGTGTAAAGTTGAATGGAAAAAAGACTTAAAGAAGCTTAATACTTTAGGATTCAGGGTTCTCGCCGACTGGTATGCCGCTCCTTCATCGGTTGAAGAACTTCAGGAACTTATTTCAACTGAGGACTTTAAATCCATTGACAAAATGGTTACCGGGTCAGGCTCAAATATTTTGTTTAAAGGCGACTACAACGGTCTGCTCATTCATCCGGACATGATGGAGATAAAAATAACAGGAGACGATGCAAATACTGTTTTGCTGAGAGTGGGAGCAGGAGTGGAGTGGGATGACCTTGTTGCTTATACCGTGGACAGAGGATGGGGCGGGCTTGAGAATCTGTCTCTCATACCTGGCTGTGTTGGTGCGGCTCCGGTTCAAAATATAGGTGCATACGGGTCCGAAGCAAAAGATACAATTGTAAAGGTAGAATTTGTAGAACTTGCAGGCGGTGCAGTAAAGAGCCTCAAAGGAGAAGAATGTAAATTCGGATACAGGGACTCAATTTTCAAAAATGAACTTAAAGGACAAGTTGCCATTACTTTTGTAACGTTCTCTTTGTCCAAAGTGCCAGTTGTCAACAGCAGCTATGCCGATCTCACCCGCGCTTTGGAAAGCATTGCGCAACCAACAATAAATGATGTGAGGAACATTGTTATTGACATCCGCCGCACAAAACTGCCCGACCCTGCAGTTGTTGGGAACGTGGGGAGTTTCTTTAAAAATCCGGTGATACATGAAGAGCTTGCCCTCTCTATTCAGAAAGACAATCCATCACTTAAAATATTCCCGGCTGCCAAAGGATTTTGCAAAGTTCCTGCAGCATGGCTCATAGACAACTGTGGGTTTAAGGGAAAGAGATTTGGGAACGTTGGGGTTCATGAAAACCAGCCATTGGTTCTTCTTGCATACGAAGGAGCAAAGGGAGAGGAACTTCTTGCCCTTGCCCATGAAATTCAGCAGGCAGTAAAAGAGCGTTTCAATATAGAAATAGAGCCGGAAGTTAATATTGTTTAACCCCCGGCTCTGTTCCGTTTTCTGATTCAAAAACTTTACGAAAGTTTTCTCTTCACTTCAACTATTGTGTAGGCTTCGATAATGTCGCCAACCTTAATATCGTTGAACCCGTCTATGTTAAGACCGCAGTCGTAACCGGATGCAACCTCCTTCACATCGTCTTTAAACCTTTTGAGTGAACCGAGCGATCCGCTGAATATTACAATACCATCGCGTATAAGGCGGATTTTTGCATTACGGCTGAGTTTACCTTCCTTAACCATACAACCTGCAATTGTTCCAACCTTCGAAATCTTGAATGTTTCACGAACTTCGGTTGTTGCTGTAATTTCCTCTTTCTCTTCAGGAGCAAGCATACCTTCGATACCGCTTTTCACTTCGTTTATCGCATCATATATTACAGAGTAGAGACGAATTTCAATTTGTTCTTTCTCTGCAATCTTACGCGCATTTGACGAAGGACGAACCTGGAATCCGATAATGATTGCATTTGAAGCAGCTGCCAAAAGAACATCGCTTTCCGAGATGGCTCCAACAGCTTTGTGAATTACATTTACATGAACCTCTTCGTTTGAGAGTTTTATAAGTGAGTCCGATAAAGCCTCAATTGAACCGTCCACGTCGCCTTTCACGATAACATTAAGTTCCTGGAAGTTTCCGATTGCAATACGACGGCCAATTTCCTCAAGAGTAATGTGTTTCTGGGTTTTGATTCCCTGTATGCGGATGAGCTGTTCGCGTTTGTTTGCAATGTCCCTTGCCTCTTTCTCGTCTTCCATTACATTAAACAACTCTCCGGCAGCAGGTGCTCCGTTAAGAC
>JAAXVX010000364.1 GCA_013335275.1 Bacteroidales bacterium | reverse complement strand
GATTGCCGGATATATGAATGAATTCTTTTCCCTCAAAGAGAGTCTGAAAGATATAAATGTCCTGATAAATGCCGGCCCTACCAGGGAAGCCATAGATCCGGTAAGGTATATTTCAAACCACTCTACGGGGAAAATGGGATATGCAATTGCAGAGGAATTTGCATGCAGGGGAGCAATGGTTACCCTTGTAAGCGGTCCTGTAAATCTTTTTGCTAAAAACCCTCGTATAGCCGTCCGAAATGTGACTACGGCAAATGAGATGTACAGTACTACCCTCGAATGTTATAAGGAAGGCAAGGACATAACAATCCTTTGTGCGGCTGTTGCCGATTTTACGCCGGTTCACTCTTCGGATTTAAAAATCAAGAGGGAAAAAGAGAACTATAACCTGGAACTTGAACCCACAAAAGATATTGCCGCAGAAATTGGCAAAATTAAGAAGAGTGGCTCCCTGATTGTAGGATTTGCTCTTGAAACCAATAATGAATTATCCCACGCAGAGAAGAAACTTAAAACGAAAGGGCTGGATGCAATTGTGCTCAATTCGCTTAAAGACAGCGGTGCCGGATTTGGAGTAAACACCAATAAAATCTCCATTATCGCAAGAGGCGGAGAGATTACTCACTACCCGCTAAAAAGCAAGGAGCAGGTGGCCCGGGACATTGCGGACTATATAGAAAACTTGCTGCTATGCTCAAAAGCCTGACAATTTCGAACTACGCGCTCATCGAGAATCTCGAAATCGAATTCCCGGATGGACTTATTATTATCACAGGTGAAACCGGTGCCGGTAAGTCAATCCTTTTAGGTGCATTGTCTCTGTTGCTCGGTAACCGTGCCGACCCGGGAGTTTTAAAAAATTCAGATAAAAATTGTGTTGTTGAAGCTGTCTTTGGAATATCCACAGACAAGTACGTTCAGAAACTTTTCGAAGATGAACTGATTGAATTGGGCGAAGAAATAACTCTTCGCAGAGTAGTTACTCCTGCAGGGAAATCCAGAAACTTTGTAAACGACCAGCCCGTGACACTTCAATTTCTCAAAGAGTTGTCGGAAAGGCTTGTGGACATTCATGCCCAACATCAGCATCTGCTGCTTTCGGACAGCAATTTTCAACTCACTGTGCTCGACTCTTTTGCGGAAAACAGAGTGCTGCTTGAGAATTACAGAGTTGAATTTGAAGAGGTTAACCGTCTCAGCAAAAAACTTCACGAACTAAAGGTGCAAATCGCGAAAGAAGAAGCAGAACAGGATTATAACAGTTTCCAGTACAATCAGCTGGAGGAGGCAAAATTATCTGCAGGCGAACTTGAGGAAATTGAGGGCGAATTCCGGTTGCTCAGCAATGCAGAAGAGATTAAAGTATCGCTCTACAATATGGCATCTCTTTTAAACCCTTCCGATATATCGGTAGTACACAACCTGAGAGAGATGACGTCCATTGCCTCCCGTATTTCAGGAAACTATCCTGCCGTAAATTCAATTTCCGAAAGAATCGAAAGTTGCCGTATTGAGTTAAAAGACATTGAAGAAGAGATACAGGCATCGGCAGAAAAGGTTACGCTGTCTCCGGAAAGAGCGCAACAACTTGACGAAAGAATTTCATTGATTTACACCCTGCTAAAGAAACACAATGCAGAAAATGCAGAAGAATTAATTTCGATACGCAACTCTCTTGCCGAAAAGCTGAAACTTACAGAAGACCGTAAAGAGGAGCTTATGGCACTCACAAATCAAATTGAGGAAGTGACCGGAAAAAGAGATAGCATGGCCGAAGAGCTCTACAGGAACAGAGTCGGAATTGCAAAGAAATTTGATTCTACTCTTCTCGCAAAAATAAGAGAGCTTGAAATGCCTCATGCGATGTTCGAGACCCGGGTGGAAAAAATTTCCGGATTTAATCTCAATGGGAACAGTTCTGTTAAATTTTTCTTTTCTGCGAACAAAAATGGCGA
>JAAXVX010000085.1 GCA_013335275.1 Bacteroidales bacterium | reverse complement strand
TGCTTAAAAAAACGCTTAGCGTAACAGAATTTAAAGAAGATTTCAACAATTCAAAAACTTACGTACCAGATGAAGAAATTTCAAAACAATTGAAATCAAGCATTAGTGGCATGTCAATGTCTCAGATGGAAAAAGCAGAAATGAAAGACCTCATTAAATTTCTATTTTTCTCTGCAAATGCATCAATCCGGCAAATCTCATCACTTACACACGAAAACTACAGTTATATTACACGGATTTTGAAAGAGAGAACTAATGCAGCCGAAAAATCACAATCGTAATTACGTCATTGAGTGCAAATTGTACATAATCAAGAGGGCACTACCCTCTTGATTATGATCAACAGGCTGTAAAACAAGGTCTTGCAAATCATCTTTCAGATTTATGTTCTCCTCACTTTGCAGAACTAAAGCGGTGCGGCTGCGCCGCCGGTTTACGCCTACGGCGGTTTAAGCACACAAAAAAAGACACCCATCTGGATGTCTTTCTTTAACTTTTAATCTCGTATTGTTATGCCTCGGCAACTACCTTTGGCAGAATTGATACATAAGATTTGTTGTCAGCTTTCTTTTTGAAGAATACTACACCGTCTATAAGAGCATAAAGTGTGTGGTCTCTACCGATACCTACATTTTCGCCCGGATTATGTACGGTTCCTCTCTGGCGTACCAGAATATTTCCGGCTTTTGCGTACTGACTGCCGAATAATTTAACGCCTAATCGTTTACTGTGTGATTCGCGGCCGTTCTTAGAACTACCGACACCTTTTTTATGAGCCATAATCTAAAAATTTTCCTTTATTAAAATTAAGCAATCTCCTCTATTTTGATCTGAGTCAAAAACTGACGGTGACCATTTTTCTTTGAATAACCTTTACGGCGTTTCATTTTAAAAACAATAACCTTTTTACCTTTAAGGTGCTCAAGTACAGTTGCTTTAACAACCGCACCCTCAACATAAGGAGAACCAACCTTCACAGTACCATCGTTGTCTACAAGAAGCACCTTGTCTAAACTCAAAGATGCACCTTCTTCTGCATGAAGACGGTTTACAAAAATTTTACTGTCCTTCTCTACTTTAAATTGCTGTCCTGCAATATCTACAATTGCGTACATAAAATAATTTTTTATTATTATTAACTGCAAGCGGTTACCATATTAAGCAACTCTTATTCAATAGCTTGACAATCTTAGTGTTTACTTTTTGGGTTGGCAAATATAAGTTATTCTTTTTTATTATCCAAAACTTATTTAAATTTGTATTAATGGATTCACCGTTTATATATAACAACTTTGTAACAGGGCCGGACTTCATTTCCAGGCAACATGAACTATCGATGCTCACATCAATGATAAAGGAGCGTCGCAACATTTTGATATACGAACCTGCAAAAAGCGGAAAACAATCAATTGTTCAGCAGTCTTTTCAAAAACTTCGTCAGGATGCGCAAAAGTATAAAGTATGCGAAATCAACTTATTTAACATCAGAACAGAAGAGGCACTTTTCCAAAAATATTTCATAGGTCTGATAAATTGCTTTTCATCCTCTGCACAAGAGGCCGGGAAGCTAAAGGAAGAATTTAGTCTTATATCAGGAGAAGGGCTTGTATTGGATGAAAATGGGAGATATACTGACAATCCGGAGATGCGCGGACATTTTGCAAAAGAGCTCACGGCATTCGGCGATAAACTTGCAGAAAGAAATAATATACTACTTATAACGTATATCGAAGAGTTTCAGGAGGTACTTCATTTCGCCGATCCGGATGACACACTTAAGCTGCTTGAAAATTTGTGGGGAAAAGAGACAGTGCGCAACAATTCAGCATTCATAATATCCGGTTCATTTGTAAATGCAATGAAGGAGATATTTGAAGAGAAGAGATACTTTTACCGGATGGCCGACAGAATAAAACTGGAAAGAATTGACGAAAGAGGTTTTACAGAATACATAATCAGAAGTTTTTTAAAAGCGGGCAGAGTGGTATCTAAAGAACTGGCCACGCATATTTACAAACTCACTGACGGGCACCCCTGGTACACTCAGCAACTTGCCGATATTGCATTCGGCCTCACACGTGGCTATCTCACCGAAGCAATTATTAATCAGGCCTTTGACCTACTAATTGAACTTCACTCATACCGGTTCCGCTTAATAACCAGCCGGCTAAGCCTTTTTCAGCTTAATCTGCTAAAAGCGATTCTGGACAATGTGGAAAAACTGAGTTCAACTGAAATACTCAGCAAATACAACCTTCAGTCTTCGGCAAACGTAAACAGGCTTAAGGACGCAGTTCAGAAAAAAGAAATAGTTGTGTTTAACAAAGGCAAAGGAGAGTTCCTTGACCCGCTTTTCTGTACATGGATGCGGGAGATATATTTTGCAGATTAGTCTCCAGATGGAAAAACAGCGTGTAGTAATAGGAGTAACCGGTGCGTCAGGTCAGATATATGCAAGGCACATCATTGAAAAGCTTCGTAAAACAGGCGGAATAGAACTCGATATAATATTTACTGATACTGCCAGAGAGGTATATACAGACGAAACCGGAGAACCGCTCCCCTCTCCTCTTATTGACAATAACAGTTATTACAACCGCAACGCTTCCGGGTCAAACCCTGCAAGCGTTTTCATTATCATTCCCTGCACTATGGGTACAATTGGACGCATCGCATCCGGTTCTTCAGAGGACCTCATCTCACGTGTCGCCGATGTCCAGCTTAAAGAGCGCAGAAAACTGATAATAGTGCCGCGCGAAACTCCTTATTCGCTCATACATCTGAGGAACATGACCCTGCTTACGGAAGCAGGAGCTATAATTGCGCCGGCATCACCTTCTTTTTATATGCATCCTGAGACACTCCCGGAAATGGTGGACAATTTTGTTCTTCGGATACTGGATCTTGCCCTGATATCAGAAATGCCTGACGAAAAAAAATGGCTTGGCGGGAATTTCCTTAAGCCATAGTATTTTTTCATTAACCCTTAATTGCCGACAAATTGAAAACGCTCATCAAAAAATCGTTTATACAAATAGTGTACGGAATATTGCAATACACGACAAAACAGGCGACAATTAAGTCCGATTCAATTCTTATAATCGCTCCACATCCCGACGATGAAATTATTGGAACAGGAGGGCTTATTATAAAAAAACTCCGTGAAGGGTGTAAAGTAAACATCGTTTTTCTGACAGACGGAGAGTGCTCCGGAGCAAGTCCAAATCAGGAAGAAACAAAACAAGCGCGTATATCTTTATCTGAAAAAACAGCAATAAAACTTGGTATTCCTCCGGGAAACCTTTTCCGGATGCATCTTCCCGATGCTTTTGTTCCTAAAAGAGGAGAACCGGGATTTGCAGATGCTGTAAACAAACTTGCTCATTTAATAGATAAAATAAATCCATCTGCAATTTTTGCAACGCATTTTCTTGATCACTGGCCCTTCGATCACGTTGCCTGCAGCCAGATTGCAACAGAAGCAGTCATAAAATTGAGTAAACCAAATCCGGAACTAACCGGAGGCTCATCAGTGAATCAGCCGTATAAAAAACCTGAGCTGTGGCTATACTGGGTTTGGGCCTGGTATTTTTTTCGCCCGTGGAAATTCCATAAGCTCAACTTTAAAAGCCTTTATCGCCTGGATATCAATGGTGAAATTGCTCAAAAGAGAGAACTCATGGACATTTACTTACAACCAAGGTCTCCCGAAGGGAAGCCGTGGAGCGGCGTATTGCCGGAAGCAATGATTTTTCCATTTACAAAACCCATTGAAATTCTTGAGAAAATCAAATACTGATTCACAACAATAATACATATACCATTCTATCAATTACTTGCGAAAAGCGCCATGGCACAACTGGCTCTTAAAGCTCCAGCAATGCAACTTTCCCATCCATTGAGCTGACAAGAATACGGCGGTTACCTGCCGGTTGGACGTAGTTTATGAGAGCACCTGAGAATGGGATAATTCCGTAAACAGAGCCGTCTTTTTCATTCAGAACAAAGATGTTTCCCTTATCGGTTGGGACAAATACAAAACCATATGCCGAAGTTATTGGCGACGGAGCAATTTCATATCCGAAACCGGTATGTGATGCCCATAATCTGTCCGGCTTGCCGTCCGTGAAGGTTATGGTATTGTATGCAAAGACGGTATCCTGCATTGTCTTAACGTAAACAACAGAAGCATCCGGCGAGAGACCGACAGATTCACGTCCGCCTTTGGCCCGCCAAAGTTCATTACCGGTTGTTGCATCAAGTGCATGTGTCACTCTTTCAGGAGTAACTATAAAGATTTTCCCATTTGCTTTAACCGGCCATACTGCTGCGGGAGAGAGCCCCCTGCCCTTGTTGTTTGTCCAACTCCACAAAAGAGATCCATTATCCGGGTTAAGAGCATAAAGAGTTGAACCCCAACTGCCAATATATACTCCTTTATCATCTACATATGCCTTTGCTTCAACAAACCCCTTAATATTTTTGTACTCCCAGATTAAGTTTCCGCTTTTGAGGTCGATAGCACGGAATGTACCGTCTGAAGCTCCAATATAAACACGGCCCTTAAAGATTGTTGGGGATGCAAGAACAGATTTGCCGGCTTTTACCTTCCAGATTAAGTTTCCGGTTTTTGCATTTATGCAATATATATATGCATCAGATGAACCAACAACAAGACTGCCACCGGATATAGCCGGAGTTGAAAAAATCTTTCCGCTTGTCGCAAATTGCCAAATTGGATTAGTGACGGATTGTTTTGATTTAGCAGAGAATGCCTTTACAACACCCTTTGTATTTGCCAGATATATCCGGCCATTTTCATCCATGACTGCAGCGGACCCTATGTCTGAATCGTCCTGCCATTCAAAAATCGCTTTTGGTTTAAGAATTGACTTCTGTTGCTCACTTGCCGCTAATGCATTATCGGCCATAAGAGAAGAAGTTCTTGAATTCGATTTTGGTTTTATCATTTTAATTGAATGCCAGGCATCCTTGGTTATGCCTCCGGAAATTCTTTCCTGAAAGGAGATGGCACCTTGTGCTGTATTAACCGTAATTATATTGTAACCAGCACCACCCTTGCCGGCACGAAGGTTTGAACGGCCCATGACGCCACGCAAAGGAGAGAAAAGAGGTGCATATTTCATAACGCGGTCGTTATGACCATGACCACATATCGCAACCTGAGTGTTTGTTCTTGCAAGATATTCCAAGATAGTTTTGTAGTTGAGCATCGCATCGTCCAATGGATAGTGGTTTATAAAGACTACCGGCTGCGAAGGAGGAATCACTTTTGTAAGAGAATCAAGCCATAATACAGCATCCCGCGGGACTAAAGCAGGAGCCATCCGCATATTGGGGCCTGAATTGCAACCGATAAAACGGATTCCGCCGGCCTCGAAATCAAAATGTTCATAGCCAAACACCTTTGCAAATGTGTTGCAACCGCTTTCACTCCATTTAGAATCGTGATTTCCTGCAACAATATACCATGGAATTTTAAGTTTGGATATAATCGAGTACGCATGAGCAATCTCCTCGTCGGAACCGAATTCAGTTATATCTCCTCCAAAAATAGCAAATTTAATATCCGGCATGCTGTTAATATCGGCAACTGATTTTTCAAGATCTTCCGCATTTGTAGCCACATCCGAAATGTGAAGATCGGTAAGAAAGGCAAACTTAATTATTGAGTCCTGAGCCAAAGCGTTAATCGCAAATTTAGAAAATGATGCGCTCTCTTCGGTCGCGCCGCCGGCTCCGTAATTTCCGCAGACCCCAAACATCTCATTTCCACCAGCAAACAGCAGAGTGTAAATTAAAATCACTAGTACATTAAGCTTTTTCATATCAAGTATATAAAGGGTATATAAATCACAAATCTTAAACCATCGCAAATATATGCAATTGGCCTAATTAAACTTGGCATTAAGTACTTTTTTTATTTATATTTGTAAGATGTAATCCGGTGGTGATTCACATAAAATTATGTGACTCACCGGAATTTTTTGTGTCCGAACTCTACGAAAAACTTTATGGGAAAAATATTTGGCATCATCACCGACGGCGAGCGCTATTTGTGGAAGATAATGCGCAACTATATGCCAAGGTGGACAATCTTTCTTTTCGACGAGATAATCGTTGCTCTTTCTTTCATATCACTCTGGCTATTCCGGGATAATATCGCAGCCATACCGGCAGAGCATTTCGCTTTTAAATTTCTACTGGCTATCTCCGTTTTTTCACTGACATCTATGGCGTTTAGGACATACCATGGAGTTGTCCGCTTTTCCACTATGGTAGACCTCAAAAAACTCAGCAACGCAACAATTGCTGCCACTATTGTATATCTGGGAGTAGCATTGTTATGTACATATACAAAAATAGAGGGA
>JAAXVX010000363.1 GCA_013335275.1 Bacteroidales bacterium | reverse complement strand
GTTGAGGAGTTGTTCGTTATATGCAACTCCGGGAGTCACGAGCTCGGTAATGCCCCGTTTTACTATCTTTTTCGTTAGTTTGGGATCTTCGAGCTGGTCGCAAATTGCAACCTTGTATCCGGCCCTCACAAGTTTAGGCAGATAGGTATCGATTGAATGGTGCGGGAAACCGGCAAGTTCTATATGCTGGGCTGCACCATTTGCCCTGCGGGTGAGCACAATGCCTAATACTTTTGAAGCAAGAATGGCGTCCTCGCTAAATGTCTCATAGAAGTCACCAACACGAAAGAGAAGAATAGCGTCGGGATATTTGGCCTTGATTGCCAAATATTGCTTCATCAGTGGTGTTTCTACTATGATTTTGTCGCCCTTCATTCTTACAAAAATAGACATATTTTGTTTCAAATCTCTATCTTTGTAGAATATCCCCAAAAATTAAAGCCACTATGAAAAATTACCCGAAAACAAGGCAGATTATTATGCTGCTTTTTGCTTTTATTGTTACAACAACAGCCTGGAGCCAACAGACAAAAGAAGAGAGAGCGCAGAAGGAAATTGCCGGCATAATGGAAAAGACTAAATCAGTTGGCCTTTCCGTTGCAGTGGTAAAAGATGGCAAAATAATTTACAACCAGTCTTTTGGCAAGAAGAATATAGAAAGCGGTACCAATGTAGCCAACGACGATCTTTTCCGGATTGCCTCAATATCAAAGTCTTTTACAGCAACCGCATTAATGACGCTGCTGGATAAAAAGAAAATAAAACTTGACGAGGATGTGAGCAATTTAGTAGGTTTTCGTGTAAGAAATCCTAAGTTTCCCGATGTGAAAATTACTGTTAAAATGCTTCTTTCGCATACTTCCAGCCTCAATGATTCAGAAGGTTATTTTAGCCTGGACGTAATGAATTCAGACAAAAACAAGAATTTTGCAAATTGCTACAACAATTATGCTCCGGGAACCTCTTATGAATACTGCAACCTTGGGTTTAACACAATAGGAGCAATCGTTGAAAAGCTTTCGGGAGAAAGGTTTGACAACTATGTAAGAAGGGTTGTTCTTAAACCGCTTGGGCTTAATGCCGGGTTTAATGTAGATTCACTTGATTCGAAAAAATTCGTTACCCTTTACAACTATGAACCTTTAGATACAACCAAAGGCTCTCCAAATATTTTTCGCGAACAGCCGTCGGCATATGTGAGCCGTGCAAAAGAAATAGCATCAGGTTACAAAATGGGAATAAGTACGCCGCTTTTCTCTTCTACAGGCGGAATGAAAATATCTGCAAACGGACTTGCCAGATATATGATGATGCACATGAATTACGGAAAGGACCCGATGTCGGGAAAAAGAATCATTTCCAAAAAGAGCTCAAAGCTTATGCAGGCACCGGTAATTGAAACCTCTCCGGGCGAAACATACGGAATGTCATTAAGGCAGTCAACCAAACTGATTCCGGGAGAGATAATGACAGGGCATACAGGATCGGCATACGGCCTTTACAGTGCAATGTTTTTTCAGCCCGAAAAAGGCTTTGGAATCGTAATGATGACAAATGGATGTCAGCCGGTTTATAAAGACGGGTTTGTGACTATTCAGCTGGAAACCATCAGAGCGCTTTATAATATTTTTATTGCAGAGTAAGGTATATTTGCAAGGACAAAAAGCAGATGAAAAGAGTTCTCATAATTACATATTACTGGCCCCCTGCGGGAGGTTCCGGTGTTCAGAGATGGCTCAAGTTTGTCAAATACCTGCGGGAATTTGGCTATGAGCCAGTTGTCTACACCCCGGAAAGTCCGGAGTTTATGGCAATAGACGAGACTCTTGCAAAAGAAATTCCTCAGGGTGTCGAGGTTGTCAAAAAAGAGATATTTGAACCCTATTCAATCTATAAAATACTAACCGGGAAGAGAGGGAAAGCTCTTAAGCCCGGCTTTATAAACACAGGCGGGTCGGG
>JAAXVX010000362.1 GCA_013335275.1 Bacteroidales bacterium | reverse complement strand
GCTCGCAAACCTCTGTCAGTTTGTTAAATACAAAACCGGATACGATACCAGAATTGCCTCTCCAAATATTAATATTACCTTTGACTCCTGCGAAGGGGTGAATAAGCCAAGTTCTTCTACAGCAGTAGGACTTATTCTCTATGGTTATGAGTGTGAGAAATTTAAACTGGAAGAGAACCAAAAAACCGAAAAGAACACCATCGGAGGAACACTTTTTGATGAGGAAGATTTGGAGAAAGTTGAAATAATCGCTACTGCTTCAACTGAAGAGAAGAGAGTAAAAAAAGAGAGAGTTGCCGGAAAAACAATGTTTAACGGATTAAGGGCACAAATGAGAACTTTCTTTGACACCGGAGATAATGAAGCTTAATTAATATGAAAGAGTATATACCACTAAACTGGGAGTCCAACAAATCCATTATTAAGGTAATTGGAGTTGGCGGAGGCGGAGGAAACGCTGTGAGTCAGATGTTCCAGCAGGGCATAAAAGATGTCGATTTTATGATCTGCAACACCGATACAATGGCGCTTCAGGGCAGCCCTGTTCCGGAAAAGGTTCAGCTTGGAAATGTTATTGCAAAAGGTCTCGGCGCCGGGTGTAATCCCGAGCAAGGCCGCAGAGCAGCTCTTGAAACAATAGATTCAATAAAAGAGTCTTTATCCGGCAGTACCGAAATGGTTTTTATTACTGCAGGGATGGGCGGAGGTACCGGTACCGGTGCAGCACCCGTAATTGCCCAGATAGCAAAGGAGATGGGCCTTCTCACAGTAGGCGTTGTAACTCTTCCATTCCGGGATGAGGGACAGGAGTTTCTCAAAAGAGCTATTCTTGGAATAAAAGAGCTTGAGAAGTATGTAGACAGCCTTCTCATTATCGACAATCAAAAGATTTATAAAATATTTGGCGAGCTTAATATTTTTGAGGCATTCCCAAAATCCAACTCAGTATTGAGTTCGGCAGTAAAAGGTATCGCCGAGATAATTACCCGTCCGGGGTTCATTAACGTTGACTTTGCAGACATCAAGATGATTATGCAAAACAGCGGCATGGCACTTATGGGAACAGGGACTGCCACTGGTGAAAACAGAGCGATTCGCGCAGTTGAAGAGGCCTTCTCGTCTCCTTTGCTAAACGACTACGACCTGAAAACAGCGAAAGGCGTTCTTGTAAACATTACATCAAGCAGCAACAACGGTCTTACCATGGCCGAACTCTCCCAGATTATGGACTATGTAAAAGAGTACACCGGAGAGACTGTAGAAAAATTCAAGCGAGGAGTTGTCAATGACCCTGAAATTGGAGAATCTATTAGTGTTACTGTAGTTGCAACAGGATTTGACATGCATTCACTTCCTCAGATTTCAACAACCGGAGGCAAACTTGTCCAAAGCGTCACTCTTGGTCAGGAAAACGAAATGCCTTTCATTGCTTCTCAAACACCATACGAAGAGATGATAGGCAAAAAGCAGGAACTTCCTGTAAACAGGCCGGAGAGAAGAAGAATAACCGAAACTCCCCAGGTTTCTCAATCCAGGCCAAAAGAAAAGCCTGCACTCATTCTTGGTGCCGATGACAATATTGCGGAGCTTGAAAATCAGCCTGCATACATCCGCCGCAGGATGGCAATAAACAAGGAAGAGTCCGGTAAGGGCCCCTCTCCTGTTGAACCAAGAGTAAACAGTACATTAAAAATTGAAGAACGGGACGGAAAGCATAATCTTCTGTCCGATAATTCATATCTACATCAAACACAAGACTAAAATGAGCCGAAGAACAAGAGTACGTTTTGCACCAAGTCCAACGGGCCCCCTTCACATAGGCGGCGTAAGGACTGCTCTTTACAACTATTTGTATGCAAAACAGAGGGGGGGAGATTTTATTTTAAGAATTGAAGACACCGACTCACAGAGATTTGTTCCGGGAGCCGAGGAGTATATCATTGAATCGCTTGCCTGGTGCGGTATTT
>JAAXVX010000084.1 GCA_013335275.1 Bacteroidales bacterium | reverse complement strand
GATAGGAATATTAAAAGAGGGTTACTCCGAAGACGCAATTATCACAGGGGTAGACTTTGAAAAACTTTCCGATGAAGAGGCTTTCAAAAGAGTAGCTGTCCTTAAGATTATGTGCCGTGCAAGACCTACCGACAAACAGCGGCTTGTTCAGCTTTTGCAGAAAAGAGGAGAGGTTGTGGCAGTTACCGGCGACGGTACAAATGATGCTCCTGCTCTTAATTTTGCCAATGTGGGGCTTTCAATGGGTACAGGAACGTCTGTAGCAAAAGAGGCAAGCGACATAACTCTGCTGGATGACTCCTTTAATTCAATCGCTACTGCGGTTATGTGGGGGCGTTCGCTTTATCAGAACATCCAGAAGTTTATAATTTTTCAGCTTACAATAAATCTTTCTGCACTAATTATTGTTCTGCTGGGTACTATCTTTGGTCATGAACTTCCTCTTACGGTAACACAAATGTTGTGGGTAAACCTCATAATGGACACCTTTGCCGCAGGAGCACTTGCTTCTCTTCCTCCCAATCCAAAGGTAATGCACGACAAACCAAGAGATTCATCGGCATTTATCATAACAAAGCCAATGAGATGGAACATTCTTTTTACCGGCCTGCTTTTCGTTGTAGTGCTGTTGGCGCTCCTTTTCAATCTTACAGATGCAGCAGGAGAGATATCAAGATATAACCTCTCTCTTTTCTTTACTGCTTTTGTGATGTTGCAATTCTGGAACATGTTCAATGCAAAAAGTTTTGGAATAGGCGGATCGTCATTTAAAGGACTACTGAAAAGTCCCGGATTCGTTTTCGTTTCGCTGCTCATTGTTGTAGGCCAGATTTTAATTGTTCAGTTTGGCGGCGACGCATTCCGCACAGAACCTTTGAGCTTCCGGGACTGGGTAATTATTATTGCCTCCACTTCGGTTGTATTATGGATTGGAGAAATTGTGAGACTCATTAAAACACTCATAAACAAATAAACTATGAAGAAAATTATTTTTCCACTGGTAATTTGCGCATTGATTCTTGCTTCGTGCGGGACAAAGAAGGCTCAGCTCACTCCCGGAGTGTGGAGAGCAGTTCTTCTCACATCGGATTCAACAGAAATTCCGTTCAATTTTGAACTTAAGATGTCTCAGGCCGATACAACAATTGAAATTATAACCGGAGAGTCCAGATACGAGGTTAAGGATATTAAAATGTCCGGAGACTCCCTCTTTATTGAGATGCCTTTGTTCAGCTCCCGCTTCGCGCTTGGATTCACAAAAGAGGGGCTTTCGGGCAACTTTATCCGTACTTCCTATACAATGCCTGTGACAGCTGTTCCCAATACAGGCTGGCGTTTCACAGAAAAGCCGCAGACACCGTCATTCTCTGCTGCCGGCAGATGGCTCGTTAAACTTGGCGAAAATGAAATAATCGGAGAATTTGCAGAAGCAAACGGGAAAGTTACAGGTTCGTTTCTAACCCCGTCCGGTGACTATCGTTTTTTTGAAGGATTGGTTACTTCGGAAAACAAGCTCATGTTATCATGTTTCGACGGAGGGTTTGTACGGCTTTTTACTGCTGATATGGTTTCTAATGATTCCCTTTCAAATGTAAAAATGTATTCCGGCTTCAAATCTCTTGAAGAGGGAACAGCTGTTCGCAAAGAAGATGCACAGTTACCCGATGCTTATGCAATTACCGGAATGAAAAAGGGATACAAAACACTTGGTTTCTCGTTCCCGAATCTTGATGGCAAGGCTGTGAGCCTTAAGGACGAACAATTTACAAATAAGGTGGTTGTGGTACAGATTAGCGGATCATGGTGTCCTAACTGTCTTGATGAAAGCAAATTTTTAGCCGGGGTTTATGAAAAGTACAAACCGTCACTTGAGATTGTGTGCCTTGCTTTTGAACGTCCGGAAGGTTTTGATGCAGCTAAGGCCGAAGCGATGAAACTTGTGAGCGTTGCAAAGATTCCGTACGAAGTACTTATATCCGGATTTACTCCTTCAAAAATAAAGGAGGCATTGCCGGAACTCGAAAACTTCAGAGCTTTTCCCACAACAATAATAATCGACAAAAAAGGGAATGTGAGAAAGATACATTCGGGATTTTCAGGCCCCGGAACAGGCGTTCACTATACAAATTTTGTTAAAGAATTTGATACCTTTGTTGAGGAGCTGATAGCAGAAAAATAAAGAGATACGGAAAATCAAAAACATAAAAGCATGAGCCCCGCCAGGGGCTCTTCTGCTCTGCAGGCCATGCAGCGGATTTGTTCTATGCGTGAATATTGCGAAAGTGATATTTTGGCAAAACTGGAACGATTCGAACTTAATGCCGGAGAAGCTGAAAAGATACTGGAGAGTCTTAAGGCAGACAAATTTGTTGACGACAACAGGTATTCACGGGCTTTTGTAAGAGACAAGAGCCGCCTTTCCGGATGGGGAGGCAGAAAAATTTCGTTTGCGCTCAGACGTAAAAAAATAGAGCAAAGCATAATTGCAGAAGCAATAAAAGAACTGGACAAAACATCGGAGGGAGAAAGACTTTTAAAGATTCTGACTGTTAAGGAAAAAACAATTGGTAAAGAGGAGAGTCGCGCAAAAAAAACTGAGAAGCTAATAAGATTTGCGCTCTCAAGAGGTTTTAACTATGATCAGGCACTATCGGCGGTTAACAAAATAATTGGTTAACTTTGCACCATAAAAATTATTGAAATGATTAATCTGGAGTATTCGAAAGAGATCCAGCAGCGTCTTACTTCGCTGGGGAGGTCTCTTTGACATCGGTTCTAAAAAAGAAGAATTAATAAAGAATGAGGAGGCTATTCAGGCTTCCGATTTTTGGAACGACCCGAAAGAGGCCGAGCTGTTCCTTAAAAAAGTTTCCATTCTAAGATTTTGGGTAAAAGGATTTTCGGAGATTGAAAAATATCTTGAAGATCTTATAGTTCTCATTGAATTTTCAAAAGAAGATGAATCTATTGAGGAAGAGGTTACTGCACACTATAACGAATTAATAAAGAAGCTTGAAAATCTGGAGTTGAGGAGTATGCTTGGCAGCGAGGGAGACAATCTTGGAGCCATCCTTAAAATCAATTCAGGTGCAGGAGGTACGGAAAGCAACGACTGGTCCTCAATGTTAATGAGGATGTATGTGCGCTGGGGCGAGAGAAACGGGTATAAGGTTCATATCTATGACCTTTTAGATGGCGACGAGGCCGGAATAAAATCTGTGACCATTGAATTTGAAGGAGACTATGCTTATGGTTACCTGAAGGCAGAGAGCGGAGTGCACAGGCTAGTGCGGATATCTCCGTTTAATTCCCAGGGCAAGAGACAAACCACATTTTCGTCGGTATATGTCTATCCCGCAGTTGATGATACAATAACTATTGAAATAAACGCCGGAGACCTCGAATGGGATACCTTCCGTTCCGGAGGTGCAGGCGGGCAGAATGTAAACAAGGTTGAGACCGGTGTGCGGGTAAGGCACCTTCCTACCGGCATTACAGTTGAGAACACCGAAAGCCGTTCTCAGCTCGACAACCGTGCAAACGCAATGAGAATTCTAAAGTCGCATCTGTACGAACTTGAACTTCGCAAAAGGAAAGAAAAGGAAGCCGAACTCGAAGGTAAAAAGCTTAAAATTGAATGGGGCTCACAAATAAGGAGTTATGTCCTGCACCCGTACAAAATGGTAAAGGACCTGAGAACCGGTTACGAGACTTCCGATACTCAATCGGTACTTGATGGCGATATTAATGAATTTATGAGGAGTTTTCTTATGGGAAGTCAGGGTTAATTGCCCCGATTGGTATGGATTTTGCCGCATTCCCAAACAAAAAAAATATAAAAAATAAAGAGATGGATTTTAAATTTCACGCAACATTTCCTCTGGGAGAGGATACAACAAAGTATCATCTTTTAACTAAGGATTATGTATCAACAGAAAAGTTTGACGGGAAGGATATTCTTAAAGTAAATCCGGAAGGGTTGCGCCTGCTTGCAAAACAGGCAATGCACGATATAGCATTTATGCTTCGTCCGGAGCACAATGAACAGGTAGCAAAAATCCTGAGTGACCCGGAAGCCAGCGTAAACGACAGGGCGGTTGCTCTAACAATGCTGCTTAATGCCGATATCGCATCAAAAGGTGTTCTCCCTTTTTGTCAGGATACAGGAACAGCCACTATTGTAGCAAAGAAAGGTCAGAATGTGTGGACAGGCGGAGGAGACGAGGAGGCACTTTCGCACGGGGTATTTGATACATACACAACAGATAATCTGCGTTATTCTCAGACAATCGCACTCGATATGTACACCGAGAAAAACTCGGGCAATAATCTTCCGGCTCAAATAGACATTTATGCAACCGAGGGAGGAGAATACAAATTTTTGTTTGTAGCTAAAGGCGGCGGATCTGCCAACAAAAGCTATCTTTTCCAGGAGACAAAAGCACTTTTGAATCCGGCTTCGCTTGAGAAGTTCCTTATCGAAAAGATGAAAACTCTTGGAACAGCGGCATGCCCTCCTTATCATATTGCATTCGTAATTGGAGGAACTTCTGCAGAGACCTGCATGAAAACCGTAAAACTTGCTTCTGTTAAATATCTGGATAACCTCCCTAAAACAGGAGGTGAAGAGGGGCACGCTTTCCGCGACCTCGAGATGGAGGCAAAACTGCTCAGGGCTGCTCAGTCATTGGGAATAGGAGCACAGTTCGGCGGCAAGTACTTTGCCCACGACATAAGAGTAATAAGGCTTCCTCGACACGGAGCATCCTGCCCGGTTGGAATGGGAGTATCGTGCAGCGCCGACAGAAATGTAAAGGGGAAAATAAACAAAGACGGTATCTGGCTTGAGACATTGGATTCAAACCCAATCCGCCTTGTTCCGGATAAATTCCGCACAGGCAATGCCGCTCACGAAGGTGGTATTAAAATAGACCTTAACCGTCCAATGAAAGAGGTTTTGGCCGACCTTTCAAAATATCCTGTTTCAACATTTCTGCTGCTCAGGGGAACCATAATTGTGGGAAGGGACATCGCCCATGCGAAACTTAAAGAGCGCATAGATGCTGGTCTTGGACTTCCTCAGTATCTCAAAGAACATCCGATTTATTACGCAGGACCGGCAAAAACACCTAAAGGAATGCCAAGCGGTTCGTTTGGCCCTACAACTGCGGGCCGCATGGACTCTTACGTGGACCTTTTCCAGAGCCAGGGAGGTAGCATGATTATGATTGCCAAAGGAAACAGAAGCCAGCAGGTAACAGATGCCTGCAAAAAATATGGCGGATTCTACCTTGGCAGTATTGGAGGCCCTGCAGCAATACTTGCACAGGACAGCATTAAAAAAGTAGAGGTTCTTGAATATCCCGAACTTGGAATGGAGGCAATATGGAAAATTGAAGTTGAAAACTTCCCGGCATTCATTCTTGTGGACGACAAAGGAAACGACTTTTTTAAGAAACTTCTTTAATCCATTTAAACATTGAGTTATACACCTTGTCTCTCACCTCTTTGCGTGAGAGAACAAGGTCGTGTAGCCCATTTGGGAAAATCATCAAATCTGTTTTTCCCTCAATTTTTTTAGAATAATTCTGAATATCCTCTACATCCAGAACGGTATCGCTTCCAAGGTGTTCTTTTCTAAATGTCATTCCTTTTGAACTGGAGCCGGATGTCATAACCAGAACCGGGCAGGCGATTTTAATTCCTTTTTGCAACTGTTTTTGACCTCTGTGAATTGCTCTCACCCATGAAGCCGTTACCAGAGGAGATTTTATAGGTTTCATTATCGTGTCAAAGTTCCACTCCCCGTAGTAACTTTTGTGCATACTCATACAGTTTACGGGACTCACTTTCCGGTTTACAACCATGTTCGGGAACAGTTTCCCTAACATGGATATTATGGGAACTCCAACAGATTCATTAAACCCATTCATGTTAAAGTCAAAAAAAGGACTGTTTAGCACAAGCGAAACAACAGGCAATTCTTCTTTTTTTGAAGCGGCATAAAGAGAAGCAATAAGGCCGCCGGTCGAGTGGGCCATAAGTACAATATTATTGTAGCCGTCACGCCTTATTATATTTATTGATGAGTCTATCTCTTCGAAATAATCCGCGATATTCCTAACATCGTACCAAATTTGGTGTGGAAGCTTGGAACGGCCGTAGCGCCTGAGATCAAGTGCATAAAATGTCATGTTGGCTGCCTGAACTCTTTCCGAAAGTTCTGTCTGAAAGAAATAGTCGCTGTATCCGTGAATGTAGAGTACGGCCGTGTCACTATTTGCGGGAACAACTCTCATTACAATGGTGGCAATAGCCGGGCCGTCGAAATCGTCCTTAAGAATTATATGCCTCTTAATGAAATCTTTTCCAAGGTAATCTGCAGTGTATCCATCTGCTTTGTATTCAAGGTTGCTGTTGAAAGAAGGTGTGTACAACCTTTCTTTGCTGCCGCA
>JAAXVX010000361.1 GCA_013335275.1 Bacteroidales bacterium | reverse complement strand
GGTTATACAGGTCATGGATTCGCCGACAGCTATTGCAGTATTTGGCATAGCACGGACTATGGGAATATTTTCTCCCGTCTCTTTCCTTATTTCTTTTATACTTGCTCCGGTTACGATTGAAATAATAATATGTCTGTCGGGATTAAGCTCCGGTTTGATCTCTGCCAGCAGTCCGTTCAGTTGCTGAGGAGTTACTGCGATAATAATAATTTCAGAGTTCTTCACTGCAGACAGATTATCGCTTTGAACGGTATATCCGTCATTGGAAAAACTCTGGAGTAACTCAGTTCTTCTTCTTGTTATAATAATATTTTCGGGAAGAAACAGTTTAGCCTGAACTAATCCTCTTGCAATAGATGAACCGATATTTCCTCCGCCGAGGATTGAAATTTTAGATACAGCAAACATAATATTCTCTCAATTAAATAGTAAAATTATATAATCACTTTTAAGAATTTACAAAATAAATCAGCATTTTTCATTTTATATGTTAAACTCCTGCCGAAAAAATTATAGAGAAGGCATAATAACCTTTTCCTTCTAAAACTCCTGCCAGGATTTAATAGAAAGATCATCCAGTCCCCGTTTACAAAAGGCGTAAATAAAGGCACTTGCCAGGCGTGCATTGGTTATTAGAGGAATATTGTAATCAACAGCAGCCCTCCGTATAAGGTAATCATTGCTTAGTGCGTTAGTGGTCAGGGATTTTGGAATGTTTATGACTAAATCAATTTTTTTATGTTTAATAAAATCTATTATATCAGGATCTTTATTCTCATCAGGAAGGTGCAATTTGACTGATTCTATATTATTTGATTTAAGAAACAGATATGTTTCAGGTGATGCAAAAAGATTAAAGCCGTTCTGTGTAAGGATACGCGCACTGTTTAATAACTCTATTGTGGACCGCGGAGGACCGGTGGAGAGTAAAATGTTTTTTTCGGGGACTGAGTAACCTACAGAGAGCATAGCTTTTAAAACTGCTTCATAATAATCTTCTCCTATACATCCTACTTCTCCTGTAGAAGCCATTTCAACTCCAAGCACCGGATCAGCTTTCTGCAGCCGGGAGAAAGAAAATTGCGGTGCTTTAATACCGACATAATCAAGCTCAAAAATGGACTTCACAGGTTTTTCAACTTTAAGACCTATCATTACCTCTGTTGCCAGTTCAATTAAATTGGTCTTTAATACTTTGGAAACAAACGGAAAGCTTCTTGATGCACGGAGATTGCATTCAATTACTTTTATGTCATTATCTTTTGCCAGAAACTGAATATTGAACGGACCGGATATATCCAGCGAATTCGAAATCTGCCGTGCAATTTTCTTAATGCGGCGAATAGTCTCCAGATAAAGTTTTTGAGCAGGAAATAC
>JAAXVX010000360.1 GCA_013335275.1 Bacteroidales bacterium | reverse complement strand
TCAATATGCTCTGAAATTGTATAAGCAACAATTTCACCATTTTGTGCAACAGCATCAAACTCTATTTCCTTGGCATTCTCAATAAATTCGGAGACTACAACAGGATATCTGCTTGATACTTTTGAAGCAAGGGCAAGGAAATATCCAAGTTCTGATTCATTTGAAACTATGTTCATTGCGGCACCGGAAAGAACATAAGAAGGTCTTACGAGGACGGGGTAGCCGACAGTCGAGACAAAGTCCTTAATATCTGCTATGTTTGTAAGTTCTTTCCATCTTGGCTGATCGACGGAAAGCGTATCGAGTAAAGAAGAAAATTTATGTCTGTCCTCGGCAGTATCTATTGAGTTTGCAGAAGTGCCGAGAATCTTTACCCCTTCTTTGTGCAGTCTGGGAGCCAGGGTGTTGGGGATTTGTCCGCCTGTGGAAACAATAACTCCGATTGGAGTTTCCATCTCAACTATATCCATAACCCGTTCAAAAGAAAGTTCCTCAAAGTACAGTCTATCGCAAACATCATAATCAGTGCTTACAGTTTCCGGAT
>JAAXVX010000359.1 GCA_013335275.1 Bacteroidales bacterium | reverse complement strand
CGAAGCTGCAGTGTTTGTACACGAGTTTGGCCATAGCTTTGCCGGCCTTGGCGACGAATACTATACATCGGATGTTGCATACGAAGATTTTTACAACCTCAAGGTTGAGCCATGGGAACCAAACCTCACAACCCTTGTGAATTTCGAAAAGAAATGGGGCAATATGATAGACAGCAATACTCCGCGCCCAACTCCAAACACTCCGGAGTACAAAAACAAAACAGGCGTTTTTGAAGGTGGCGGATATATGGCAAAAGGAATTTTCCGTCCATGCATAGATTGCAGGATGAAGACAAATAATGCAGAAGGTTTTTGCCCCGTTTGCACGAAGGCAATAAACGACATGATTGATTTCTACACAAAATAATGCTGAAAAAGAATTACCGTTACATACTGTTCGACCTTGACAGGACCCTGTGGGACTTTGACGCAAATGCGGAGAACAACATCAATTCTCTTTTGGACGAATACAATATTCCAGTAAAGGACAAACATGAATTTTACCGGAAATACAACGAAATAAACCATCTTTTATGGGCCGCGTACGAAAAGGGCGATTTGAGTAAGGAGATGCTCAGATGGGAGCGGTTTTACCGGACTTTTCTTGAGTATGGAATTGACGATAAGGGGCTTGCAGAGAGATTTGGCGAAGACTATCTTGGCAATATGCCAAACCAGACAATATTAATGCCCCACGCAGCAGAAGTTCTCATTAAACTACATGAGAGAGGATGCAGGATGGCTGTAATAACAAACGGGTTCCGTGAGGTTCAGCACAGAAAACTGGAAAATTCCGGAATAGACAAATACTTCGATGCGGTAATGATTTCAGAAGAACAGGGAGTGCACAAGCCAAGTCCAATTATCTTCAAGAGGGCACTAAAGGCAATCGGAGGAATAAAAAGCGAAGCTCTTATGGTTGGCGACGATTTTGCAAATGATATTGAAGGTGCAATGATTTTTGGAATAGACCAGTTTTTCTACAACTATAATTCCGTTCCCTGTGACGGGGGCCCCACGTATGACTCTTCCGACTTAAGGGACCTGGTTAGGTAAAGACTATTTTTTCTCCTTTTTCTTTACAATGTAGAGATCTTCGTCCTCTTCGTGGAAATAGAATTGCTCTCTGGCAAACTTTTCAAGACTGTCTTTGTTTGAACTAAGCTCCTGAAGTTTTTCCTCTGCCGATTTTATCTCCTGCTTATAATAAGTTTTCTCCTTTTCCTGACGGTTTATGTTTGATCTGATGCTTGACCATTCAATAATACTGTTGCTGTCGAAGAAAATAACCCATGCAAAAAAAGCAACGGTAACAAGAAGATACTTGTTCTTTATAATCCTGAATAACCCGGACTCTTTAAATCGCTGCCACATTACTTTTTGAAGGGGTTAATTATTAATTTCTACAAAAATAGAAATAATAATTTACTATTTTTGTGAAAACTCGAATCAAATAAAAATTTATGATAAAACCAACACTTTTAATACTTGCAGCCGGGATGGGCAGCAGATATGGAGGGCTTAAACAGCTGGACGGAGTAGGGCCCAATGGCGAAACAATAATGGATTATTCGGTTTACGATGCCATTCGTGCAGGGTTTGGAGAGGTTGTCTTTGTAGTCAGGAAACATTTCCGACAAGATTTTGAAGCACGTATACGCAGCCGTTATGGAAATGCCATAGCTTTCAACTTTGTAGAGCAGGAACTTGAGTCTATTCCGGTTGGTTTTAACCTGAATCCCGAGCGGACAAAGCCATGGGGAACCGGTCACGCAGTAATGATGGCTGCTCATGCAATAAACACTCCTTTTGCCGTTATTAATGCCGATGACTACTATGGCCAGAAATCATTTGAAGTTCTTGGCGATTTTCTGAAAGAGGTTGCCGGGTCAAACGGGAAATACTGCATGGTAGGGTTTGAGACATACAATACTTTGTCCGAATCCGGAGTTGTTTCAAGAGGTATCTGCACAGTAG
>JAAXVX010000083.1 GCA_013335275.1 Bacteroidales bacterium | reverse complement strand
CCCGACTCCTGCCCCCAAATTAAAAACCTGAAGCTTTGCAGGTGATACTATAACGTCATCCATCATCTCAACAGAACCACTTATCCCATAAGAGCAGCCAGCCTTAACAAACAATCCGCGATACAAGTAATATTTTATATCCAGAGGAATGGCAACCAAGTTATCGAAAACACTATTTGAAAACATCATTGTAATTCCGGTTTCTCCGGCCCACTTTCCTTTTTCATACTCAAAAAAGAGACCGGCCTTAAACCCTGGATTGAATGTATCACTGCGATGAACCGCAAAATCTGAAATAACCCCACCGACTTTAGGGCCGAACCTGAAGGTCTGTGCACTAATTGCACCGGAAAAAAGCACTAAGATTAATAAGAAAATCTTTTTCATGATAAATAAAGATAAGTTGTGAATAATTATAAAATCGGTTAGGCTTAGTAATTATCATTAACTTGTTTATGTGCTTAAAGTTAGACAATTATACCAACCCCACAAATTTATCTGGATATTTTCTCCCCGAAAAAAGTTGACACTAATCCGCCTCAGGCGTAAACCGGCACCGGAGGTGCACCATCTTCTTCGCCTCTTTCCTTCACATTTATTAAAAAAATTTGCAAATTGATTTTTACTATTTAACTTTGCAGTCCCTTTTTCAGGGGTAGTTCTTAAAAACAATCGGGGTGTGGCGCAGTTGGCTAGCGCATCTGCTTTGGGAGCAGAGGGTCCTCCGTTCGAGTCGGAGTACCCCGACATCAAAAGGGTCTGCAGTTTTGCAGACCCTTTTTTTATACCATCTATTCCCATAAAGTAAATTTTAACGATTCTGTGAAATTGGCGAAGCATCTACATTTATAATCCCCAATTTTAGCGTGAAAAAGAATCTTATCCCAAACGACTAAGAATGTTTAAACTCATACACTACCGTTTCAAAGTTTATGGATTGGCATTCATCGTTGTTGGAACGATATTATCGGCAATTTATTTGGTAAGCGATATCCGTTTAAAAATGCCGGTAATTGCAATCTATTCCTCTTTCCTGAATAAAGGGGTATTCGCTGTTGTTGAAACAAATATAATAGATGAGCTCATTTTGCTTTTCTTCTTATTTGGATTGCTAATGGTGATTTTTTCAGAAGAGAAGGAGGAGCTAGATTGCTTTAATAAAATAAGGCATAAATCTTTGGTTTATGCCTTATTTATTAATTTTTTCATGAATATTGCAGGAGTCTTGTTCCTGTATGGAGATGGGTTCTATTTTCTGCTGTATCTAAATCTCTTCTCTATACCCGTAATATATCTAACGACCTTTACTTTCCTCCGAAAGTTTTCATAAACTGGACTCTTTCGAATTTATCAGGATGGTCTATGTTTTCGTAGTTAAGTTTCCCGCAGAAATCAGCAACGGAATTAAATCCCTGAGTATCCATAAACAGATGTAAATCTTCTATTGCGTTACTTATTGCATCGGGTCCTTTTTTGTAAAGGGCAGTACACATTTGCACAGTAGTAGCTCCGGCCAGTATTTGCTTGATTACTGTTGTACCATTATGATTTCCCGTACTGGCCGAAAGGTCTATTCCCTTAACCAGCGCCGAAACAATTCCCATCCAGCGAAGTTCTTTCAAAGACTCCGCTTCGGAAGAAAATGCATCTGCAGCAATAATTCTTAATTTCTTTATATCAATGTCGGGCATAAAGAATCTGTTGAACATTACAACTGCTTTTGCTCCTCTCGATTTCAACCCTTCTACAAAACCAGGGAGATTTGTATAGTTGTTGGCAATTTTTACCGCAACAGGAATTCTCAGAGACTTGACAACATTTTCAACAACTCCCAGATACTCCTTTTCGATGTCGTCCGACTTCTTGAAAACATATAGCGGCAGGGAAAATATATTTAGTTCGAGTCCGTCTGCTCCGGCTTCCTGAATCTTCTTTGCAAAACTCACCCATTCTCCCATCGAGTAACAGTTGATACTGGCAATAACAGGTACAGAAACCGTTCCCTTGATATCTCTGATAAGCTGAAGGTATTTTTCAAGAGAATTATCGCGAAGATAATGGTGCAGATAATCTGCCGACTCCGGATATGCCTGAGACTGGCTGTTTAGAAACTCAGCTTCGCTCACGATTTGCTCTTCAAACAGCGATTTGACCACTATTGCTCCCACACCCGCCTTCTCAAAAGCAGCCACTTTATCCAACTGTGATGTCAGACCCGAACTTGCAGCAATAATTGGGCTTTTAAGCGTAAGGCCCATGTAGTTTACAGATAAGTTTGACATATTAATGGGTTTTAAATTTTTTCAAGAACCTTTCTAAAGCTTACTCTCTCTTCGACAATGCCTCTTACCTTCTCTACCGGAACCCTCTCCTGAACCATTGTATCACGGTCGCGCAGAGTAACACAATTGTCTTCGAGCGTCTGATGGTCTATCGTAATACATAAAGGCGTTCCGATAGCATCCTGCCTGCGGTATCTCTTTCCTATGCTGTCCTTCTCGTCGTACTGGCAATTGAAATCGAACTTCAGGTCGCTCATTATTTCGCGGGCCTTCTCTGGTAAGCCGTCTTTTTTAACCAGCGGAAGCACTGCAACCTTAACGGGTGCAATAATTGCCGGAAGTCTTAACACTACCCTCTCCTCTCCGTTTTCCAGTTTCTCCTCACAATAGGCTGTTGAGTATATGGCAAGAAATGTGCGGTCCAGACCAACAGATGTCTCAATAACATACGGAACATAGCTTTCGTTCGTTTCAGGATCGAAATACTGAAGTTTTTTTCCCGAGAATTTCTGATGCTGACTAAGATCGAAATCTGTTCTTGAATGGATTCCCTCAAGCTCTTTAAAGCCAAACGGGAAGTTAAACTCTATATCCGCTGCCGCATTCGCATAGTGCGCAAGCTTTTCGTGGTTATGGAAACGATACTTTTCATCACCAAGGCCAAGTGCCCTGTGCCATGACAATCTTTTTTCCTTCCAGTGCTCATACCATTTCATCTCTTCGCCGGGACGAACAAAATACTGCATCTCCATCTGCTCAAACTCTCTCATTCTGAAAATAAACTGGCGGGCAACTATTTCGTTTCTGAAAGCCTTGCCTATCTGAGCAATTCCAAACGGAACCTTCATACGGCCGGTTTTCTGAACATTAAGGAAATTCACAAAAATTCCCTGCGCAGTTTCCGGGCGCAGGTAAATGATATTTGTATCTTCGCTAACACTGCCCATCTGAGTAGAGAACATGAGGTTAAACTGACGAACATCAGTCCAGTTGCGAGTACCCGAAATTGGGCATACAATCTCGCAGTCTACAATTAGTTGCTTTAATGCTTCAAGGTTGTTATCCCGGAGATATTCGTTCATTTTTGCAGATACTTCATCTGCTTTTTCCCTGTTTCTTAATACATTGGGATTAGTTGCACGAAACTGAGTTTCGTCAAAAGAATCGCCAAACCGCTTTTTCCCTTTTTCAACCTCTTTCTCAATCTTATCCTCAATCTTAGCGATATGGTCTTCCAGAAGAACATCGGCACGATATCTCTTTTTTGAATCTTTATTGTCTATGAGCGGGTCATTAAAAGCGCCCACGTGACCGGATGCCTCCCAAATTTTAGGATGCATGAAAATTGCCGAGTCAATCCCTACAATATTTTCATTAAGCCTTACCATTGCGTCCCACCAAAAGCGCTTAATGTTGTTTTTCATCTCCGACCCAAGCTGGCCATAGTCGTATACAGCACTAAGGCCGTCATAAATTTCGCTCGACTGAAAGATGAACCCATACTCTTTTGCGTGGGCTATAAGGTTTTTAAATAATTCTTCTTGTGTCATATTGGTTGCTTTTACAGGCTGCGAAAATACTGCTTTTTTAGATAATTTTAATACATTTGCCGTTTATAAAATTAACAAAAATTGGTAACAATGCGTAAATTACTAATTACACTACTTGCTATCTTCTCCCTTTCTGCTCTCAATGCCCAGCCCACTGCAACATGGCAGTATGAACAAAAAGACAACGGGGACGGAACAATTGATCTTATTTTCAAAGCAGATGTTGCAGCCAACTGGTATATGTACAATACCCGGCTCATTAAAAACGGCCCGCTGCCAACAACTTTTGAATTAAAAAACATAAAAGGGTTTGAACCTGTTGGAAAGCTGCGTGATCATGGGAAGCCCAAATCTAAAATGGACGAATCCTTTGGTCTCGAAGTGAGTGTCTTTGAAAAAAAGGCCTCTTTTGTACAGACAATTCGCAGAATAACTAAAGAACCCTTCAAAGTAGAGGGCCTTCTCACATTCCAGACCTGCAACGGCGGAGAGTGTTTGATGGACGAAGTTGATGTTGCATTTAATGTTCCTGCAGGAACAGTCGTTGCTGCTTCAACTGCCACATTATCTGATTCTCTGGTAACAAATACTCTTTCGACCCAGGTTGCGGGTGAAACCACTGTCCCTTCGGCAGAAGTTCCAGCAGCCACAGACAACAGCCAGGGTTTGCTTATATTTCTTCTCATTGCTTTTGCTGCAGGGCTTGGCGGAGTTTTTACCCCTTGCGTATTTCCAATGATACCAATGACAGTAAGCTTTTTTATTAGCGGGTCCGGTTCAAAGAAAGACGGGATTGCAAAGGGACTCATTTTCGGACTTTCGGTTACTCTTATCTATACCCTCATAGGTGTTATTGTTGCTCTTTTTCAGAGTACAGATGCCACAGACACGCTGGGAACACACTGGATTCCAAACCTGCTGTTTGCCATTCTATTTATTGTTTTTGCAATTTCATTCTTTGGTGCATTTGAAATTACGCTCCCATCGGGGCTTGCAAACAAAGCAGATGCCCGAGCCGATAAAGGAGGGCTTGTTGCTGCCTTCTTTGTTGCTTTTGCAATGGTTATCGTCTCTTTCTCCTGTACAGGCCCATTCGTCGGCTCAATTCTTGCCGCAGCAGTTACCGGAGGACTTGCTTTAAAACCAATACTTGGAATGTTTTTCTTCGGACTGGCATTTTCACTTCCTTTTGTAATTTTCTCCTTCTTCCCGTCTTTAATGAAGAAAATGCCAAAATCTGGCGGATGGCTTAATGTGGTAAAAGTTGTTTTTGCTTTCATCCTGCTTGGATTCAGTTTTAAATACCTTGCGTCTGTAGATGCCTATTTCGGATTGGGAATTATTACCCGTTCACTTTTCATATCCGTATGGATAGTTCTTGCCATTCTGCTTGGCGTATATCTGCTTGGTAAATTTAAAACATCGCATGATTCCGATACTCCTTATGTTGGAACAGGCCGGCTTGTTCTGGCCATTGCCTCATTCTCATTTGCAGTATATCTGCTTCCGGGAATGTTTGGTGCGCCGCTCGCTTCTCTTTCGGGGCTTATTCCTCCCGCAGACGAAAGCACATTTACAATCGGCGCTCAAAGTTCACAGTCTACGTTTTCCACAACACAGGATCCGACGCAGGGAACAGTGCCCGTTAAATATGCCAATCCACAGCATAAAGCACCTTATGGCCTGACTAGTTATTACGAAATTGAACAGGCCATTGAAGTTTCCAAACAACTCAACAAACCTGTGCTTCTATCCTTTAAGGCAGTTACATGCAGTGCATGCAAGCTAATGGAGGCAACCGTATGGAGCGACCCTAAAGTTCTCGAAGTCTTGAAGAACAAAGTTGTACTTGCTTCACTCTATGTAGACGACAGAACAGAACTTCCTGCCGCAGAACAGGTTACTTCAAAACTGGACGGAAAGGTAAAAAACACTCTTGGAAGGAAGTTGCGGGACTATCAGCTTAGCCGCTTTGGTGTTGCATCACAGCCATACTATGTACTTGTGGACCAAAATGAAAATGTGCTGATTAAACCGGTTGGTGAGTGCTCAAAGGAAGAATTTCTGAAATTTCTCAATGACGGGATTGCTAAGTATGAAGCGACAAAGAGCTTGTAATTGCTAAATCTTCTGCTACTTGCTCTCTTTTTCTATTGCCATTTATACACTGCCAACTAATTGGCTGAGGGCTTGTGCGTCCTCCTTCGCGTTGCTGCGTCCGGCCGAATCGCCCTCAGCCAATTAGTTGGCAATGCAGCAGAGGAATATAACGATTTTCAACACCATAATAATGTTTATATTACAATCTTTTGTGGCAATAATTAATTACTAAAATATGGTGCGGCTTTGCCGCAGTTTAAAGCCATGCGGCCGGCATATGTGTATCGGGCTGCACTTACAGCCGCCGAAGGCGTAAACCGGCGACGCAGGAGCACCTAATTTGGCAGGACCTTCTATGTAAGTTCTCCGTAATCAGCCATATAATAAAAATGAAGAGATATGATATCTCTTCATTTTTATTAACCACCTCATTAATTGAGCGTTATTCGAGTATTCAGATGCCAGTCAATTGATAAGGGCGATTCGGCCGGACGCAGCAACGCGAAGGAGGACGCACAAGCCCTATCAATTGACTGGCATATTTAAAATTAAATCATTTCGAA
>JAAXVX010000082.1 GCA_013335275.1 Bacteroidales bacterium | reverse complement strand
GGCTCTCAAACCAAAATACTTCATTTTGTAGACAAATTACTGATTGTAAAAGACAATTTGTTTCCGGTCCCTCCGCTTTTCAGAACAATTCAGAAAGAATCCAACAGCCCGTGGGAAGAGATGTACAAAGTGTTCAATATGGGTCACCGTATGGAGATTTATGTTCCGGAAGAGATTGCTGCTGAGATAATAGAGATCTCACAAAAATTTGGAATCGACGCCAAAATAATCGGGAAAGTTTTTCCGTCTAAAATAGCTGAGGTTCAGCTTGATACAGAATATGGAAAATTTATTTACAACAAGTAGGGTAGTTACAGTTGTTCTATCCGCTGCTATTTCGTTATGGAGTTGCTCCGAAGGTAAAAAAAACACAGGACTATCCGACCATCCTGCAATCATAGAGCAGGCAACAGGTGACAGCACCTCTCCCTATTATGCAGATTATTCAAAATATCCCGTTCAGAGGGATACCCTTCCTATAGGAATGTTCGATTCAGGAACCGGCGGGCTTACTGTTATGGAAGCCTTTCTTGCTTTGGATGACTTCAACAATGAAACAGGAGAGCCTGCTCCCGACGGTAAACCGGATTTCAGCAATGAGAAGTTCGTTTTTTTGGCCGACCAGGCAAATATGCCTTATGGAGTTTATAATTCCGAAGGAAAAGGAGATTATCTGAGGGAACTCGTTGCAAAAGATGCACTTTTTCTGACTACAGCTCCAATCAGGACCAAGATTGTAGTGATTGCCTGCAACACAGCAACAGCTTATGGACTTGGAGATATTGAATACATGTTTGAAAAGAGCAAAACAGGTCTTTCCGTAATAGGTGTAATAAATGCAGGAACAAAAGCCCTGGCAGACAATATCTCTTTTGACGAGGGGGGAGCCGTGGGTGTGATGGCAACAGTAGGAACAATAGCATCGGGAAGTTACGACAGAACCATCAGAAAAACCCTGAAGGAAAAGGGATTTGCAAAAAAACTTGAAATAATCAATCAGCCGGGTCTCGGATTTGCAGAGGCAGTGGATACTGAATCAAACTTTATTGACCCAAAAGCAACTGCACCAAGAGATTTGTATAAGGGGCCTAAAATTGGTACAGACTCGCTTTCAATCAATCCAGATTTGCTTGATGTCTATAAATTTGACACTAAGAATAACGCATTGCTTGTTACAAAAAGCGGTGCAAAATATACAACTATTCAGCTTAACTCTCCCGGCAATTATGCAAGACTCCATCTTGTAAATCTTGTTGAGAGGCTCAGGCAAAAAAACGCAGGAGTTAAACTCAGTAACATTATCCTTGGGTGTACTCATTATCCTTATTTTAAAGATACACTCAAAAGTGTTCTTGACGAGATGAGAAATTACAGTAAAAACGGAGTTTTCCCTTATAAAGATTTGATTTCAGAAGAGGTTACGTTTATAGATCCTGCCAAATATGTTGCGAGAGAGACTTATCTGGCTCTGAAAGGAGGGAAATTACTCTCCCCTGGTTATACCGGAAACAGGGCAAAATGTTTCATAACTGTACCGGCAAAGGGTCTGGATAGCCTTAAACTGGACAAAAACGGAAATCTCAGATATGAATATAAATACGGAAGAGATACGCTGAGCAAAGAAAAAAGCTTTGAGGCGGAAATGTTTAGTTCTAAAAATATACAGGCCGAAAATGTTTCGAGAATTAAGAAGAGGCTTCCTCTCACATTTGAACTGATCAAAAATTTTATTGAGAATGATTTTTAATCCTACAATCTCTCCCGAAGAGATAGAAAAACTCAAACAAGCAGAATTTATAGGAGAAATATGTGTAGTCGATAAACTTGACTATGGCTATGAAGCTGCAATTGAGTATCTTAGAAATCAAAAAATAATAGGTTTTGATACAGAAACTAAGCCTGTGTTTCAGGCAAATGCGAAAAGAAACGGAGTAGCTCTTCTTCAGCTTTCAGGTGCCGATAAGGCATTTATTTTCCGGCTCACATCAATTGGGATGCCGGAGTCACTTTGCCGAATCCTTGCTACAAAAAAAATAGCAAAGGTAGGAGCAGCCGTCAACGAGGATATCAGGGGCCTTCTCAGATACACCACTTTCACGCCAAAGGGGTTTGTGGATCTTCAGAACATTGGCATAAACTGGGGCATTAAAGAGAAGAGTGTAAGGAAAATGGCTGCAATTATTCTTGGAATGAGAGTATCTAAATCGCAGCAACTTTCAAACTGGGAGGCCGAAGAACTCACACACGGACAAATAAATTATGCGGCAATTGATGCCTGGGTATGTCAGCAGATGTATCTTAAACTTTTGAGTACACCAAATGCGGAATTGCATGCTCAGGAGCAAATAATAAATCATCAGTAAAAGGGATAAATCACATGGGAAGAGTAATAATGAGGAGAGGCAGAGAGGAGTCTTTGAGGAGATTTCATCCCTGGATTTTTTCCGGAGGTATATTTAAAACGGAGGGAGCGATAAATGAGGGAGATGTTGTTGAAGTTTGCTCTGTTAATGGGGAAAGACTTGGTTTCGGGCACTATCAGATAGGATCTATAACAGTGAGAATGCTCACATTTGGCGAAGAAGATTTTACTCCGGATTTCTGGAAAAGAAGATTTGAAGCAGCATACAAATTAAGACGTTCTTTAGGAATAACCGAAGGGTCCACAACGGCATACAGGCTCATTCATGGCGAGGGAGACTCGCTGCCCGGGCTCATTGTTGATATTTACAACAATTCGGCTGTTATTCAGGCACACACTGCAGGAATGTTCCTTTCAAGGGATATTATTGTAGAAACGCTAAAAGAACTATTTGGGTCAAAATTAACTTCTGTATACGATAAGAGTGCAACGACAGCACCATTTAAGGCGGGACTCGATTTAGCAGACGGTTATCTTTATGGTTCCGCACCGGACAATTCTGTGATTCTGGAGAACGGAATCCGTTTTTCGGTAGACTGGGAGGGTGGACAAAAGACCGGATTTTTTCTTGACCAGCGCGATAACAGGCAACTGGTGAGAAATTATTCAAAAGGGAAAAGAGTATTAAACCTTTTCTGCTATACCGGTGGTTTTTCTCTGTATGCCCTTGCAGGAGGCGCAAAAAGCGTGGATTCTGTTGACAGTTCTCAAAAAGCTATGGATTTGCTCAGCTATAATGTGGAGCAGAACAGAGAGACATCCCTGTTTCCAAAAGATATTCCGCACAATTCATTTACTACAGATGCAATAGAGTTTGTGAAAAACAGCAAACCGGACTTGTATGACCTTATGATTGTTGACCCGCCTGCATTCGCAAAGCATCGCGGAGCACTTTCAAATGCTTTGAGGGCATATCAGAGATTAAATGCAGCTGCTATTGAAAAGATAGCACCGGGAGGAATAATTTTTACCTACAGCTGTTCTCAGGTCGTAGATAAAACGGCATTTGCGCAGGCTATATTTTCTGCCGCCGCTCAAACAGGAAGGAATGTAAGAATTCTTCACAGGCTCACTCAGCCGGCCGACCATCCGGTAAATATCTATCATCCCGAAGGAGAGTACCTCAAAGGTCTGGTTTTGTATGTAGATTAATTCTCCCTTTTTATATCTTTGCATGCAACAACATGCAGGATGATGGAAAATTTAATTATAGCCGGAGAGAGCAAATCTGAAATATACAAATCGCTTATTCCTCAAATCAAGTCTCTCATAGAGGATGAGTGCGATTCCACTGCCAATTTCGCAAATATATCTGCCGCACTAAAAGAGGCCTTTGGCTTCTGGTGGGTTGGCTTTTATATAGTACGGCAAGACAATAATCCGCACGGAAGTTCACTGGTACTCGGCCCGTTTCAGGGGCCAATAGCATGCACAAGGATTGCGTATGGAAAAGGTGTATGCGGTACTTCATGGAAAGAGTCGAGAACAATTATAGTCCCCGATGTTGACCAGTTTCCGGGGCATATTGCCTGCAGTTCTCTTTCCCGGTCGGAAATAGTTGTCCCTGTTATACGCGAAGGCAATGTGGCGGCTGTATTGGATATAGATTCTTCTGAACTCAATACATTTGACGATACCGACAGACATTATCTTGAGGAACTTATGAGCTTTGTAGTTTTGAGGTAAATGATATTATATGGCTTCATTTGTGATACTGATTATGTCTTTCCTGCTTGCATTCAACAGTGCAGAGGTGCTTCCGGAAAAGGGAGTAAGCAAAAAACTTGCATTTGAAAGAGCGGAAGAAATTTCGGAACTCAGGTACTCCCTTCATTTTTCAATTCCAAAAGAGAGAGATTCTATAATCACTGCAAAGGCAATAATTGATTTTAACCTGAGGAAAAAAGAGCGGATAGTTCTGGATTTCAGGCATGAATCGGTATGCCCTGTTAAGTCAATTCTGGTGAACGGGAAAAAAGCGGAATTTATCTTTAGCAATGAACATATTATAATACCGGAAAGACATATTTCAAAAGGGAAAAATGTTCTCGAAATAGAGTTTATCGCAGGCAATCAGTCTTTAAACAGGAGGGAAGATTTGCTTTACACCCTTCTTGTTCCGGACCGTTCAAGGACTCTTTTTCCTTGTTTTGACCAGCCAAACCTAAAGGCAAAATTTTGTCTCACACTGGATATTCCCGATGGCTGGGAGGGAGTGGCAAACGGCAATACTAAAAGCAAAGAGACAACTCAGGACGGGAGGACAAGACTGGCGTTCTCGGAAACAGCGCCAATATCTACCTATCTTTTCTCTTTTGTTGCGGGAAAACTGCAAAGAACCACTCAGGAGAGAAATGGACGGGCGATTACAATTTTTCACAGGGAGAGTGACCCAAAAAAGCTTGAACAATGCAAAGTTATTTTTGATCAGATTTTCTCTTCCCTGAATTGGCTCGAAAATTATACTGCCATAAAATATCCTTTTGCAAAATACGATATTATCATTGTTCCGGGGTTTCAGTACGGAGGAATGGAGCACATGGGGGCAACCCTGTATTCCGACAGAACCATGTTTATTGACGAAAATGCCACAATCTCCGAACAGCTCGACAGGGCAAAACTTATAGCTCACGAAACGGCACATATGTGGTTTGGCGACTTTGTAACAATGGAATGGTTTGACGATGTATGGACAAAAGAGGTTTTTGCAAACTGGTTTGCATCGCAGATAGTAACTCCGCTTTATCCAGAAGTGAACCACCGGCTTAATTTTATCAATACCTACTATCCTGCGTCATATTCCGAAGACAGGACAGCCGGCTCAAACTCTATTCAGCAGGAGCTTGACAATTTAAGCAATGCTGGCCTTGTATATGGCAATATTATTTACAATAAGGCGCCAATAGTAATGGAAATGCTTGTTAAAAGAGTGGGAGAGGAGAATTTCCGCCTGGGAATACAGGCATATCTCAGGAAATTTGCATACTCAAATGCAAGCTGGGACGACCTGATAAAAATACTTGACTCTCTCTCTCCGGAAGACCTGCAGTCGTGGAGCAATGTATGGGTTAAGGAAAGAGGGATGCCTTCATACACCTCCGGAATTATTGAAGACAGTATTGCCTGGAAGCAATCTGACCCGTTTGGCAGGGGACTCTTGTGGAAACAGGACTTTTCTTCAATAATTGTAAATGACGGCAAAAACAGAGCGATTGTTCCGAATACCGACGGAAGAGGGTATGGCCTTTTTTTGATGGACAGCACTTCATCCCGGTTTTTACTGAAAACGTTTGAACAATACAAAGCCAAATCCGGTTCCGGTAAAAACATTTCTGTTATTGACGACGAGGTTGCACGGACCTCTCTTTTGATTTCTCTGTATGAAAACATGCTTGCCGGGAAAATATTGCCCGGGAATTTTGTTTCTTCGCTGACGAAATATCTTCAAAACGAAGAGAATACACTATTATTCACAAGAGCAGCCGGCTATCTGACAAGCTGTTATACAACATATCTCTCAGGGATGGGAGCAAATTCACAACTTGAACAGGGGCTGTGGCAGATAGTGGAAAACTCATCCGCCGGTCAGCATAAAACAATTGCATTTCGGGCGTTTACAGAAATTTCGGACTCTCATGAAGCTGCTTTAAAAGTGTATGAAATATGGAAAAATCCTTCCGATTTCGGGTATGTTAAGCTCAGCGAAAGGGATTTGATGCGTATTGCATACGAAATGAGCATAAGGTTTCCCGAAAAGTACGATGAAATATTTAAACTTCAGCTCAGCAGAATCACAAATACGGACAGGAAAAATGAATTTGCATTTATTTTTCCGGCAACCTCTCCTCTTGGAACAGTAAGAGATTCTCTTTTCAACACACTCCTTGACGAACGCAACAGGGAGATTGAGCCCTGGGCAGCATCTGCTTTGGGATATCTTAATCACTATCTGAGAGAAAAGGAGTCTTTGAAGTATTTAAAACCCGGTCTGGAAATTTTGCCGGAAATTCAAAAAACAGGAGACATTTTCTTCCCGCGGAACTGGCTCAGAGCACTTCTTGGCGGGCACAATTCCCTTGAGGCGAAAAATGCAGTTAATGAGTATCTTCGGTCAAGTGAAAATCTG
>JAAXVX010000358.1 GCA_013335275.1 Bacteroidales bacterium | reverse complement strand
AAATTCTATCCTTACATACGACAAAACTCCTGAATTGTCTGCATCATCGTTTCCGCCGTGTTTTGAACGGGGGCCGCCTTCAATAATCATTTCGGTTTTATTATTGGAAGCCTTGCCACAGATAACTATCCCACCCCAGTCGCCTGGTTTTCTTGAACCGGCAGGTTGGTTTGAAGTAAAAACAACAGGCAGGTCTTCTGTACCCTGTGCAATAATTTTTCCGCCCCGTTCAACAATAATTGCAGCCTTGGTGTCTTTGTCGCCTTTAATTACAGTGCCTGCCTCAATTGTAAGAGTTGCTCCGTCGGTTATGTATACCCATCCTTTTAGCACATAAACTCCCTTTTTAATAGTATGGTTTTCTTTAACATCAAACTCCTGGATGCCGCTGCCAATTTCATTCGTATTAAAAATCAGCTGCTCGGTTTCTACCGGAGGAACAGGCGGGACTGGATTCTTTTCGCACGATGCCAGGTTCATTAAAACAACAGCAGTCATAATTGCGTAAACTACTCTTTTCATTTTTTCTTATTATTAGGTATTATTAATAAAATTCTGATTATTAAAAATTTAACTGAAGTCCCAGATAAAAGTTAGCTCCCGGCTTAAAGCTTTTTGCAACCTGCTTTCTTTCATGCATAACGCCCTGGTTGTCTATATATTTAGGATATTGTTCAAATATCACTTCCTGATTCAGGATGTCTTTAAAGCTTGCTTTTACCTCCAGCGTTTTTCCGATTTTTTTGCTAATAACGATATCAACCATGTCTCTCGGTATTTCGTAGGTATCCGGGACATCATTGTTTATACTGGCTCCGGAGCCGGTGTCTACCCTGCCTATTCCCACTACTCTTTTTCCAATTCTGTTGTAAAGAATTCCTGCACTCAACCCAAGTTCTGGATTATCATAGTACAATGAACTGTTTACAATGTATGGCGACTGGCCTTGCATTGGTCTGTCTTTTTCGAGTGAATTCTGCTGGTCAAAATTCACATTACTTGAAATATATGCGGCATTCAAACCAAGAGTGAATCCCTTAATCCCGATAAAATCAAGCTTTTTTCTTACGTCTATCTCAACACCGTAGTTATCTGCAGAAAGGGCATTTTCAAATGTATATGTATAGGACCCACCGGCATCAAGATATGTCCATTCTATAGGATTGATAAAGTATTTGTAGAACAGGGCGAATGTTACATACTCTTCGTTTGAAGGATAATATTCGTAACGGAGGTCGATGTTGTGAATTTTTGCCTGTTTGAGATCCGGATTTCCCTTAACATCAGAAAAGAGGTTAAAGTCATAAAAAACCGATGATGACACTTCCCTGAACTCCTGTCTGTTTACAGATGACCCGTATGCAAGCCTTACCAGATTCTTTTTGTTTATGTTGTAACTGGCATTCAGCGAGGGGAAAAGGTCCAATTTGTCGTAATCCCTGTTTTTTGTAGAAAATTCATAAATCTTCTCATAGCTTGTGAGTCTCATTCTTGCAGCCTCAGCCCTGAGTCCGGCAAGTACATTAAACCTGCCTGCAGGCAACTTGTATGAAACATAGGCAGAACCCTGCATATTTGTGCCCTTATAGCTGTTTCTGTTGTCTGTATCTTCATAAATATACAACTTGTCCGAACTGAAGTTGCCATCGGTGAGAATTTCTCCAATTACATCTTTGTAGACAAAATCTTCTGGAAGCCCGTATCGGTTAAAGCGGTAAAAAAACTGGCGGTTGTTGTACTCCCTTGTCCTGTACTCTCCATACAGCCCGGCCTTGAATTCACTCTTTATATCGCCGAAGACATTAACAGGCATTGTATAATTTACTGCTCCCGAAATTATGTGTTCGTCCAGTTTCACAAAATCTCTGGTGATTTCATTCTGGTCAATTGCCATCTGACCGAAATACTTATCTCCTACAACCAGATTCTCTTCCCTGTTTATTATCCTCCTGTCGGGCTGATTTAATCCTGCGTATGAGTATCCCGCGTTCCAGTCAA
>JAAXVX010000081.1:6233-6561 GCA_013335275.1 Bacteroidales bacterium | reverse complement strand
CCCTCACACGTTGCTACCGGTCGATTCACCCTGGATTACCGGCAAATCCTAACCAAAGCGCAAGCGCCCTGTTGACTTCCATCATGGTTGCTTCGTCAAGAATACCGATGGCTTTGCCGATTTTTTCTGCCGGAACGGTCTGTATTTTATCGACCATGATCTGGGAACGCTTACGCAATCCATTACCGGATTCAGGCTCGACATCAATTCTGAATAACGGCGTCTGACGCAACTCACTGGTAATCGGTAAAACGGTTACCGACGGATGTCCTGAAAAATAATCGGATTGTACAATTAAAGCAGGCCGAGGTTTGCCGTAATCCCCCTG
>JAAXVX010000081.1:0-6223 GCA_013335275.1 Bacteroidales bacterium | reverse complement strand
AAGGTTGGGACGCATGAAACGTGGATTGGTAGTAACGATCGCCTTGCAGGGGGATTACGGCAAACCTTCCCGATCTGCTGCCCGCTCAAGGAATTCAAGCACCTCCTTTTCATGAGCATCCGACTTGAGCAACGCCGATTGACGGCGACACTCCAGTTCGAATCCCGGGCGTCGCGTATCTGCCACCCATATCTGTACAGGTCTCAACCCGCGCTCCCGAAGCTTGTCTCTGTACCGCTTTACTCTTTCAGTAACAACCTTCATGCATGATCTCCATTTTTTTACCCACTTTGTTACATGTAACGTAACGAACCCGAGTCAAAGTTCCAAGTCATACTCTGGAATCTCCATTCCTCCCCGTCGTGACGGCACACTGACCCGCAGGTTCAATACGAGATTTTCTGCCTGCGCAAGACGGATTATCCGGGCATCAGGAGTCTGACTGAAGGAATGCGCATCAATGAGTACGAACTCGCCTCCATTGACAAAGACGATCTTGAACGGATGCGTCCGGTCTATCAGCATAAACGCATGGAAACCTGCATCTCTGCCATGCAACGGGAACTGAAACAATGCTCGACATACTTCGCAAACGGCTGGAGTGCTATTCCGTTTCTGAATCAAAGTTCCCCCTGCGCATCCAGCCACGCTGCTTTCAACCTGACTGCTCTCCTTTATGGATTCTTGACCGATAACTTGTCTATCGGGAAGAGAGGAAATGAATCTTTACTTACCATTTTCACCTACGTCCCCGCGGTTGCGCTGTTCCTTTTTACATTAATTGAAGAGGATCTATTGCTAATCGCAATACAGCAATTATTCCGATGTTTTTAATTAATATCAGAGATCAGAGTTAAATCTTTAAAGTATTCTTTATTAAGAGATTTTATTATATTTTTTTAAAGCTTTGAGGTAAGCTGCATATAATTTTTTTTGCATAAAATCAATATTATACTTATAATATCAAAAACAGTTCTTTGAATGTTATGAGCTTTGGTCAATGGGAGGTCATGAGGTCGTCCATACAAGACATTCTTGTTATCGGCAGCAACCAAATTCGATTGATGTTAATTCAGATTTTTCTTTTGAATTAATTAATAAAAAGGAGGTGCCTATGAAAACTGGAAAAAATACCCAAAAAGAAACAAAAATAAAGCTTAATCAAAAACTTAATTTTAAGTTAAAAATTATGGCTGCTGTTTTAATCGGGTGTCTCGTGGTAGACCCATTGACCAAAGCTTATAACATATTATAATCTATCCTTCAATTCATTAAATAAAACGCCAACTAACTACTGCAGCAAAATCAATACTGATATATTCAATCTTAACAAATTCGATAGTTGCTAACTACCAGCATCTCTCTCAACCCGCTTCTCCGCTCCGTCCTGCGCTTTACCGCAGCAGTGAAAACAGCTTCGTCTCTCCAGAGCATGACTGCCTCTCTCGCTCTCGTAATGCCTGTATAGATCCGTTCCCTCGTCAGGAGAAGCGTATCCTCCGGCGGCAGAACCATGAGTAACCTGTCGAACTCCGAGCCCTGGCTTTTATGCACGGTCATGGCGAAGTCGGTTACGTGCGCAGGAGGGAACTCCGGGGGGATGGAGCGGACTGTGCCCGTCGGGCGCGGTGAAATATGCTTTCAGGTTCCCGGTTTCCGGGTCTGGGAGGATGATGCCGGTATCGCCGTTGAAGAGTTTGTGGATGTAGTCGTTTTCGGTGACGAGGACAGCTCTGCCCCGGTAGAACGAGAGGAATATTTAGGGCACATGTCACGAGGTAAGGTATCCTCAGTAAGATCAGGCATACATTCCGAATGAATGCCGACAACCCAACAGTATCTCTAAGGAAAATCACCGTTCTGGTTTTTTCTGTTTCGCCATCCGGCTCAGGAAATTCAGTCATTTTCGCCATAAAGAACGCTCAACACTTTATTCCAGCACATCACTATGTTGTTCAAGATGAGATTTTTTGGCAACAGAACAACGTTATATAATGGTTGCGCCTTGATTTAGCTTCAGCATGGCACAATAGATAGCATCCTGAGTTAGAATATATGGAGGACACCGTAGTGTAACCCATAGAAAAGGAGGATGTTCCTGAGCCGCAGGGTGCTAACGAAAACAGTAACGGCTTGCTGCGTCAATATTTTCCCAAAGGATACGACTTTCGTAACGCGGATGACGACGATATTGCTGAAGCCGTAAGAAGGTTAAACCATCGACCATGGAAGTGTCTCAGTTACCGGACGCCTCATGAAGTGTTCTGGCCTATGGCTCGTGGCGCACTTGCAATTTGAATTCACCTCTGTTCTCACTGCATTTATCAAGCCCGAGTTATGCTGTCGTACTTTTCGACTTGAACTCTCTTTTTTTGACCATTCGATTTTTAATTAATTGTGTATCAATTTCTGTCGCAAGTTTTGTAATTGCATTTAATGCTTTTGCGAATATTTCAAATCTTGTTGGGAGCTCTTTTTTTTCCTTTAAAATCGGGATAAATTTTTTTCCATATGTTTTAGCGTACTTGGCGTCAGCAATTCCTTGATTATGAATAAAAAGATGCCTCATTTCCAAATATGTAAGTGCATCATCAATTATTGATTTCGGAATATTTACTTTTGTGTCTTTTAGAATTCTCTCTAAAAGTTTGCTCGTGCTTCGTAATTCCTCAATGCTTCTGAAAACATTGAGGACAATTTGGTCTTGTAAATTCTCGTAATTTGCTAGCTTTACAATTTCAGCATATGACATTGTAAGATTCTCCTTGTCTTCTCCATTTTTATTAACAACTGCTTTTCCAACAACAAGCATCGGATTCTCAGAATACATTTCTTTCGTTATGCTCTTTAAATATGCCGTAAAGTGGTTGAATAGTCTGATGATGGCAAACTCAATATTTTTTTTCTGCGAATGATTAATTATTGCCTTCTGTTGTTTTGATGGATGATTTAACCTGTTATAGATCTGAATATCGATATTTAATGCTTTATTAATATCTAACTCTTTGTCAGCTTGTCCTTGCAGTATTTTCGATGTCTGAATTAAAGAAGCGTCTAAAAGTTGAATATGTGTCTGTAAAAAATCAATTGCTCCACGATATTGTTGAAAGGATGTTGTTTCCTTAAAGTCTGGTTGTTTAGGCATTGTGTCGTTTTGTTTAATATTCTGCTTAACTTACTTAAATGCGCTTTATGTCAATAGAGATGTGGCATTTTCTGAATAATAATTCATTTTTATCCAAACTCAGCAACACTTCCCGGTTAGTCTCCCACACTCGTGCTGATATAAATCCCCATCATTCAGAATTATAGCTCCCGACAAGCTGTAATGCTCGAGTTCTCAGCTCATACCAGATAACGATAAGGCAGGAGATTCTTTAAAGGCGAGCAACCCGCCGCTCTATATCGTTCTTTTTCAAGCACTTAGAGGGTCCGTTCGTTACTAAAAAAACTTTTTGTTTTGATTTGTCACTATAAGATGTCCCTAACTTATTCACAGCTGCTGATGCCTGCACTCAGCTGATTTTACAATGCCCAGCCCTGCTTTTTGTAAATACTTTTGTTAGCCACAGATTATAACGTCAAGTTGTTAATTACATAATCTTTTGTAAGTCCATTTCTCTTTGGGTCAAATACAAATTTATCTGTCCGAAAACCTTCATTAAGTTCAATTTTTGGAACATAGAATGTTTCTTTACAGTCTATTGCTATTCGACCCGAAAAGTGCTGTTTAATTACTGACGAGAAGTGATTGTCACTGTCGAAAACTGTAAAAGGTCCAAACTTAACACAATGCAATATGAGACAACCAACAATTGCATTTATTGTATTCCACAAACTCGCTTTTGTAAAATTGTTTGTTCTATCGTGTTTGGTTTTGTTATAAGCGTCATACCAGAAAAGCGATTGCGTTGGACTTGAAGAGTTCCAGTTTTCGTAGGGTCTGATATAACCGAGTTCTGGATAAGAAATTAGGTTAAATTCAAAGTCGCGTAAAAAAAGTTTGTCTTTAAGTTTAATATAGTCATTTGTCGTAAAGCCATTTCTATTTGGAATCTGTCCGCATTGAATTAAATACGAGTTCCAAAAGTTTTCAATTTCGGTACATGTCAATATTAATAGCTCCCTGATTTTATGGCTGAATGTGTCCTTTGTGGAAACATGCGGTTCTATAAAGAAGAATATTTCATCAAGCTTTTGGATGAGAACTCTAATTGCCTGCTCGGATAAAAATCTCTCGTGTTCCGTTGTTCCTATAGCTTGTATAACATCTGTATTATAATATAATCCAGGTCGCCAAACCCCTTTTATTGATTGCCCGATTTCCGTTGTAGTTTGTTTTATATCTATTGCACCAAAGTTTTCTTTAACCCAGTCTTCAAGTGATTTTCCATTAGTTTTTCCATTGTTTTTTCCTTCCACAACTGTCAAACCAATTGAAATACCTTTAAAGCCTTTGTCCCAACCATAAAGATGAATAAAATGATTTGTGTCTTCATAAGCGAAACCCAAAGGCTGTCCTAAATGTACTTTTTCATTAGTATCCCAGTTTGGCAGATTGGTCAAAGTATTTCTGTAACAGATTGCTTTCATTCAAAATTGTGGCTAACGTTTTAGGCTATGCGCCGTAAGGGATTGCGTGGCTACGTCCCTATCAACCGATACGAAAATTGCCTGCGGAAGATGCACTTGGTATACCACTGAAGCCCTTATGGCGTATGAGCCTGTGTTAGCTGTTGCCATTTTTTAATCTTTATTATCAGTCTTAAATTTCCTCTCCATTTCAAACAAAAAGGAATGAAAGGAATCCTTATTTTTAAAGTTTGTATCATCATAATCTACATAAATCATTTTGTCATGCTCTCGTACCGAAGGAATAATAGTTCCATGAACTAATTTTAAGTATGTTATATCCTTACTTATCCAGTAATAAGCCCCTTTAATTACCAAATCACTGTAATATTGTAATTTATTCAGTAATAAAGGATAGATTGCTTTTAGAGGAGTCTTTGCAACTTGATTAGACACTTCTTCATAAGACCAATCTGTTCTTTTTGCCCAATAATCAAATAAAAATAAATTCCTCCGTTCTTCAACTGAAACGCCATCTAATTTTTCAGGTAAATTAAATCCTATTAATAATTGCGAACACTCTAAAACAGTCTTAAAAATATCACTTTGTTGAACCTCTGTCCAAGCATCATAATGCCATGTATCAGTATATAGCTCAAATATTGATTTGATATTTCTCAAAAGAGTCTTATGTGCATAAATTATATCTGTTATACCACTATCAAATGCAACTTTTTTAACTAATAAACTTGAAATAAGATTTTCTGTTTTTTCTTTTTTCTTAATATTATCATTAAGTTCAGAAATATCAATTGCGGGGAGAAATTCAATTGATTTCGTTTTATCGGATGAATCAATCAAGCTAGTTGCTTGCCAAAAAATGGATTTAGTTAAATATATTTTTTCTGTTGTCAAATCGACTGCAAAAACAACGACATGCGATCTATAACTCAACTCAGTCCAATATAATAATGTTGATTGTTTTATTCCACCAACCGTAGGTATTCCATCCTTTCGAACGCTTATGTCTTCAGCACTTTTTACTTGTGCTTTTAAATATCTACCAATCAGTTTTTCATTATGTACTATCTCTATTTCGAAATCAATCCCGTAATCATTTTCTGTAACATTCCGAAAAACCCCTAAATCCTTAAGCTTATATAGAAGGATAGCAAATGAATCCGATTGTGCTTTATGTTGTTTAATTCTTTTGGGGAAGTCCATATTTTTCAAAGTTCAATAAATGATGTCTCGTTTTTTATGGTTGCAGCTAACTTGTTCATCTGCGCCAGGCTATAGCACCTTACATCCTATATTATTCGAATAAGCGCGACAATGTAGCGTGTTATTGTCCGGCGCGTTCTTGTTGCAGTTACAAATCATCGAATGGGCTTTTAATCTGCTATAAACTCTTTTGCTGACATGGATGTAGATTTCGATGGTCTTGCTACTTTTGTGTCCGAAAAGTTCCTGAATATACCTGAGGTCAGTTCCCGAGTGCATCAGATTGCTACCTCAATTGCGCGTTATAAATTATACGCCAAATCTCATTCAATTCAAACCGAATCAAGCCTCCTCTATCCTGATATCGGATAATTCTGAAGCAGATTTGCCGTCTCGATCAACATTGATATATGTCGCGTTGCCTTTC
>JAAXVX010000080.1 GCA_013335275.1 Bacteroidales bacterium | reverse complement strand
TTTCCGTTCATTGGGGTTAAAGACACGCCTTTCGGAAAACGGAGCCGGAGAAGAAACAATAAATGAAATAGTGCGTCGTTTTGAACAAAGAGATGTGCATTTTGGGGAAAACCGCTCAGTAAATGCAGCTGTAACAAGGCAAATCCTGGAAAGGGTAATCTGACAAATCGAGTAATATTTTGTATCTTTACATAAACTTTATTGCAGAGATATGAAAAGTAAAAACCTCGAATTGCTGACATTTAAAATCGAGGGGCAAAACTTTGCCTTTCCTCTTCCAATGGTGGAAAGAGTCATTCAGGCCCAAACTATCACCCGTATAGAAAAAGCTCCGGAATTTATTGAGGGTGTAATAGATATAAAAGGGGAAATAATCGGGGTCATCTCTTTGAGGAAGCGTTTCTCTCTTGGAGATAAACCGCTATCTGTATCAGATTTAATATTGATAATTAATTCTCCATCAGGGAAAATTGGAGTGATTGCAGACGAAACCGGTGATATTATTAAAATATCAGAGGAAAGTGTTAATGCAATGAAACCAATATTTGAAGGGATGTCTCTAATAGACTTTTTCAGCAACGAAAATGGTATTTTTTACATCTTCGACACTTCAACCATACTTTCAAATATTGAGAATTCAGAAATAGAGCAGATGATAAAATCAATTCAAAAAGCATAGAACATTCTATGAAAAAAAAGGGTGAATTGATAAAAATTGCCGCTCTCGTAGAAAAAGAGCTTGGTCTTCATTTTGAATCTAACAGGATTGAAGATGTAGAACGGGGAATTCTTGCTGCTCTCCATGAAATCAATATCGAAGATACAGAAAAATTTATCGGCAATTTAGCTGCCGCCTCGTCAATTGAACCTTTGTTCCTCAAAGTTCTCTCTTCGCATCTTACAATTGGAGAAACCTATTTTTTCCGGGAAAAGCCTGCAATGAATCTTTTTATCAAGATGATAATGCCAGAGGTTATTCGTAGAGCAGAGAAGGAAAAGAGAGCTATAAAAATCTGGAGTGCCGGATGCAGTTCCGGTGAGGAACCATACTCACTGGCAATAATCATTAAAGAGAATTTCCCCGAATTAAGTCCGTCAGATTTTTCAATCATGGCTACGGATATCAGCCCTAAAGCTATAAACAAGGCAATATCCGGAATATATACAGAGTGGTCATTCAGAGAAACACCCGACAATATCAGAAAAAAATATTTTCTTAATAATAACGGGACATGGAGCATCTCTCCGGATATAAAAAGACTGGTAAACTTTACTTATCTCAATCTTGCAAAGGATTCATATACAAATCAACTTACCGAAGCAATAAATGTCGATATAATTTTTTGCAGGAACGTACTTATGTATTTATCTCCCGGCATAATTAATAAGGCTGCGGAGAATTTTTATAACTGTCTCAATGACGGAGGCTGGTTTATTACAAGCCAGGTAGAACTCAATGATGAATATTTTTCCCCATTCGATAAGGTATATTTTGATAGCGGAGTTTTTTACAAAAAAAATGTTTCAGGTAAAAGAGGCAAAAAAGCTCCATACAAAAACTATATAGATGAAATCCTTTTAAAAACCCATTCCGTTGGGATTAAACCGGAAAGAAAGATAACAAAGGATATCAACCGCGAAACAAAGGGAAAATTCATTGCCCGGCAGAATATAAGTCCGCTTAGCGACGAAACCGAGAACGACCTCGAGAAGCTTTACCTCGAAGGTAAATACAAGGAATGTATAACCGCTTGTCTTAAAATAACTGAAAAGGGCAAGGATGACCATAATCTTCTTTCTTTGCTGGCAAAATGCTATGCCAACTCAGGGAATTATAAACAAGCAGTAATAGTTCTTGACAAATTAGTCTCATCGGGATTATCTGATGAAGATATTTTCTATCTTTATGGAACAGTCCTGCACGAACAGAATGATATTAAAAAAGCAAAAGATGCCTTTAAAAAAGGGCTTTACCTTAATCCGGATCACCTTCTGTCTCATCTTATGATGGGGAACATAATGAATCGTGAGGGAAAAAGAACAATTGCAAATAAACATTATTTCAATGTTCTGGAATTACTTGGAAAATGGAATAATGAAGATATTATTCCCGGTTCCGGCGGCCTGACAAAAGCGAGATTAAATGATATTGTAGAAAATCTATTGTCCGAAAATGAAAAGTGAAAAGGAAATTCTTGACGAAAGAGCAAGAGTAAATGCATTAAAAGACAGGGCAAAAAACAGTGTTGCAGCTAATACCGCAACATTTCTTGAATTTCGGATAGTTTCTGAACAATATGCCATTGAAGATAAATTTGTAACAGAAGTTCTTTTTCTTCGAAACCTGACAACTATTCCCGGGACACCCTCATTTGTACAGGGAGTTATAAATTACAGAGGAAGGATACTATCTGTCGTCAATATTCAGATTTTCCTGAACAAAAGGGAGAAAGGACTGGGAGAAATGAATAAACTCATTGTTATCTCGGACGGCAAAATGGAATACGGCATAGTTGCAGACAATATAGCCGGGCTAAGGAAAATTGATATTGATTCAATTGGCATTAAACCGTTAAATCTTGATCCGTCTTCGGAAGAATTTATAATGGGCGTGATGCCGGATGGTGTTGTACTCCTGGATGGAGATACTCTTCTAAAAACTTCAAAAATTATAATAAAATAACATATGAGCACTCTATTGGAATTTAAGACCAGACAAAAGCTGATTATTGGATTTTCGGCAGTGGTATTGTTTACAATTCTCTTTACTGCAATAACCTTTAACGGATTTCGCAGGTTTGACAACACTTCGACTAAAATCCGCAATATTGACAGTCTCACATACGAACTTACAGGTTTACGGGCAGATGAAAACAGGCTTCGCGCTCTTTCCCTTGAACTTATTTTTGTATCGAATAACGACAGAATTAGTGACATAAAAACCGGCATAAAGGAAAAAGAGAGGGATTTCCTAAAAAAAGCACATGGTATTGACAGTATGCTGGTTGGCTATCCCGACCAGAGAGCTCTCTTTTCTCAAACTGTTTCTGATATTAATACATACGTGCACAACCGTGCAATAATGATCAATATGCTGGACAGCGGAAAAAAGGAAGAGGCACTGGAACTTGTTGAAGGCAGTCAGAATTCTTTATATGAAAACATCCGCACAATCAGTATTGCTGTCGAAACCGAGCTAATAGACTACAGAACTGCAGCTTACAATAATAATGAACGACTCCATAACGGCGCTAATATTCTGATTATTTTAATTGGTGCCATTCTTATTTTTCTCATTGTTTTTCTCTCTGTCTGGGCTGTGTATATACTCAGAAAAATTTCTGATGAGATTAGAGCAGGAGTTGATGTTCTGGCTAGCTCATCTACCGACATTTTAAGCACAGTTACAGAAATATCCGCCGGTGCAGCCGAGACATCTACAGCAGTATCGGAAACAACTACTACTATAGAAGAGGTAAGACAAACTGCACTTGTTTCCAATCAAAAATCACAGTCTCTCATGGAGAGCTCGCAGCGAGCTGCCGATTCTGCAGATAAAGGCAAAAACTCAATAAAAAAAGTTATTGATGCAATGGCCAAAATTGACAACCAGATGAATCTGATTTCCGAAACTGTTGTAAAACTGTCCGAGCAGAGCAGAACTATCGGGGAAATCACTTCTACAGTTGCAGATATTGCAGACCAGTCCAACCTGCTTGCCGTAAATGCAGCTATTGAAGCTGCTAAAGCCGGAGAACACGGAAGAGGATTTACAATTGTAGCCCAGGAGATTCGTTCACTTGCAGATCAGTCAAAGAAAGCTACTCTTCAGGTAAAAGAAATTCTTAATGAAATCAATAAATCCGTAAACCAGGCTGTTGGCGTAACAGAACAGGGAGCCAGGACAGTAGACAACGGACTTAATCTGGTTAAACAAAGCGGAGAGGTTATTGACATCCTTTCGGACAACGTGGAGGAGGCCGCAGAAGCATCAATCCAGATTTCATCATCTACACAACAGCAAATGGCCGGAATGGATCAGATTGTACCTGCAATGGAAAACATTAAAAAAGCAAGCGAGCAAAACACAACAGGTATAAAACACACACAAACAATAGCGCAAAATATTCACCAACTGGGTCAGTCGCTGAAAAAAGTTATAATAAAATACAATCTATAGCGGATAATGAGTAACGACCAGGATGAATTTCTTAAAGAACTCTTAGCTGACTTCCGGATTGAAGCTGCCGAACACTACAATTCCATTTTAGAGGGCGTTCTCTTGCTGGAAAAAAGCGGGCTTTCAATTCCAGACAAAAGCATTATAGAAAAGGTATACAGATGTACCCATTCTCTTAAAGGTGCCGCAAGGGCTGTTAACCTTCTGGATATTGAGAAACTCTGTATGGCTGCTGAAACTATTTTCAACAGCCTTAAGAAAGGTGAATCTGTCCTTAATCCGTCTCTTTTTGACGTTTTGTATAAGGCTCTGGATGTTTTGAAATTGCTGCTTTCAAATTATGATAAAACCGGCGGAGGCGGAACCAATATAAACCTTGCACAAATTATCAGGCATTTGGAATTCGTTCAAAAAAGCTCACTTAGTCAGGCCGAAAATAAAGAAAGTACTGTTCCGGAATTGGCTGCTTATCCGGAAACGGAACCTGCAGGAAAAGACCTACAGGAAAAGGATGTACCTGAAAAGGAAGTGCCTGAAAAAGAAGATGATACAATAAGAATATCTTCGGGAAAGCTAAACAGGCTATTGAGAGAGACAGAAGATTTTGTTGTAGTAAAATCTGCCATTGAATTTTACAAAAAGGAACTTTTGCAAATAAGCTCAAGGTACAAAGATGAAAATCTCACTTATATTTATGAAGATATGGTGAGATTTCAGAATATTGCAAACAGAATGGTAGATGACCTTATCATTGGCATAAAATCTACCCTTTTATCTCCTTTTTCAACAATACTTAATATCGTTCCTAAAATTGTCCGGGACCTCTCCAAAGAGAGTTCCAAAAGCATCTCTGTGTCAATTAAAGACGACTATTACGAAATCGACCGGAGGATTCTTGAAGAGATTAAGGATCCTATAATCCACCTGATTCGCAATTGCGTAGACCATGGTATTGAGACAGTTAGAGAGAGAGAAGCAAAAGGCAAACCTTCACAGGGAAATCTAAACATTACAGTAAGAAAAGAGGCCGACAGAAAAATATCTCTTATTATTGATGATGACGGCAAAGGCATTGATTCAGAGAAAATTTTGAAATCTGCCATTAAGAATGGAATAATTGACGAAAGCCGGTTAGGTAAAATGTCTGAAAATGAGATATATTCCCTCATCTTTAAATCCGGAGTTTCATCGAGTGAAATGATAACCGAGATTTCCGGAAGAGGGCTTGGGATGGCAATAGTTGCAGAAAAGGTTTCTAACCTTGGCGGTACAATAGATGTAAAATCCCGCAAAGGACTTGGAACAACTTTTACAATTACCCTCCCTCAGACTATTGCTACTTTTCGTGGAATTATTGTTGTTGTTGAGGGGAAATCGTATATGGTACCTTCAATTTTTCTCGAAAGGGCAATTCTCATTAAGCCTCACGAAATTAAGAACATAGGAGGAAGAAACATTATAACAGTTAACGATTCGGCAATCGGTTATATTTCTATGCGAGAGGCCCTTGGAGTAGAAGCGGGAAAAACAGAGATACATTCAGACAGATACCTGAACGTAATGATTCTCTCTGTTAACAACAACAGACTTGCATTTTCCGTAGATGAAATACTTGAAGAACAAGAGGGAATAGTTAAGGATCTGGGACCAATGCTAAACCAGCTAAAAAAGATTACAGGGGTAACAATTCTGGCTAATGGTGTAATTGTTCCTGTAATAAACATAAACGAAATTATTGGAAAAATATCTTTCAATTCTCACTATGAAGCCGGACAAGAAAGAAATATCGAAACTCCTGCGGAAAATGACCAAAAGAAGATTCTGGTGGTAGAAGACTCAATTACTGTCCGTACTATGCTAAAAACAATTATTGAAAACGGAGGATACATAGTAAAAACCGCTTTTGACGGACAGGACGGACTTGAAACGCTGCTAAATGAAAGTTTTGACCTTCTTGTTACAGACATTGAGATGCCAAGGATGAACGGTTTTGAGTTGACTGAAAAAGTCAGGGAAAACAGTGCATTTACAGATCTGCCGATAATTCTGGTGACTACTCTCGATAAACCGGAGGACAAAAGAAGAGGACTGGAATCCGGAGCAAATGCGTATATTGTTAAAGGAAGTTTTGAAAAGAGCAACCTCATTGAAACAATCCGAAGACTAATCTAAATTGTATGTAAATGAAATTTCCGCATCAAATATCCGGGAAGAAGATAAGGGTTTTGATTGTTGACGACTCCCTTATTGGAAGAAAGCTGCTGAGTGGCATTCTTGCTTCTGATCCTATATTTGAAGTAGTTGCCGTTGCGGAAAACGGAAAACTCGCATACGAAAAAGTTTTGCATTTCAGGCCGGATGTCGTCAGCATGGATATAAACATGCCAATAAT
>JAAXVX010000079.1 GCA_013335275.1 Bacteroidales bacterium | reverse complement strand
GCCCCGGCTCCTTCCCGGAACTTGCAAATCTGCCGGAACTTTTCGACAACTCGCCACAAATAACCAAGCTTTATATTCCTTGCGAAAGCGAAGAGGATTCCTTTAAGCAGTTATGCACTCAACTCACTCCGATTACTGCCGGCGGAGGAGTTGTAAAAAACAGAAATGGAGAGTACTTGCTCATTTTCAGACATGGAACATGGGACCTTCCAAAAGGCAAACAAGAGCCAAATGAAGATATTAAAGAAACTGCCGTTCGTGAAGTTGAAGAGGAGTGCGGAATACACGACCTTGAGATTAACGAGCACATTTGCGACACCTTTCACACATATCACAGAGATGGACTTTTTTACCTGAAATGCACCCGCTGGTTTAATATGAATTATCTTGGAAACGGTACTCATACCGCTCCGCAACAGGAAGAGGAAATAGAAAAGGCTATCTGGGTAAAGAAGTGCGATTTGCCTAATTATTTGACAAATACATATCCGTCAATAATAGAGGTACTTGCAAGAATAGGGATTAGCAATGCTAATTCTCATATCGCTTAATATTTCCTTTTAAGGAGTTACCTCATATCATTCACTTCTATCCCTTTTAAACGGGAGGCGGGGAATTGAAAATATTCCTTAGGACGGACAGAGTTTTGTTTTTCGAATCTGGTAATATTTATTATGTATGACGTACCGTCTTTGGCCAGATATTTAATCATTTTTGGTATATAGGTATTCTTCTCAATCCCCACAGAAATAGATTTATAGGCCAGTCTTTTATTTAAAGGAGTAAGATCTACAACCCATATTTGTTTTCCGCTGCGAGAGCCCGAGAAGACCCGGAATGGATATTCATAGCCCTTGTTAAGAGATGTGAGAAACCCAAGCGGGTTTTCAACAATGTCCGTTGCAGTTGCGTCATTGGGAATTATCACCAGCTCTTTCGAAGAGATGTTAAGTATCCATTTGGTGTAGCCGTCGCAATAAAGCTCAAGTTCCGGATTTGTGAGTTTATATGAGTTCCCCTGGGCCTGAACAACTCCCTTGTAGACAGGAATATCTCCACGTGAAGATGAGGAATTTTTGCCGGCAGGCTTATTCTGAATAAGTTCAAAATCCATTTCAACTGCCGGCATTGTCTTAATCGTCTCAGTTAAAAATCTGACAATATCGGAAGTCTTTGGATTTTGCGCACATAGTTCCGGACAGGGGTAAAACAGAGTAATAGCAGATAGAATAAATGCAAAAACAATGTTCAATTCCCCAAAACCATTTTTTTTCATAGGAGTGCAAATAATTCAGGATTATTCCAGTGAAGCAAGAATTCTGTCAAGAGAATGGAAGTCGGTTATCAAAACCTGTCTTGCTTTACTCCCTTCGGAAGGGCCTACTATTCCTGCAGCTTCAAGCTGATCCATTATTCTCCCTGCTCTGTTGTAGCCAAGGTTCATTCTTCGCTGAATGAGAGAAGTTGACCCCTGCTGATACTGAACGACAAGCTTGGCCGCTTCATCGAAAAGCTTATCTCTCTTTCCCAAATCGATATCTCCCGCAGTACTCTCACCCTCTTCTCCTACATATTCAGGCAGATAGTGAGCAGTTGAGTAACCCCTCTGGTCGCTGATAAAATTGACAATTCTCTCTATTTCCTTTGTGTCTACAAAAGCACACTGTACACGTACGAGGTCCACACCTGTAGAAATAAGCATGTCCCCACGACCTATGAGCTGGTTTGCACCAGTTGTATCGAGGATTGTTCTGGAGTCTATGTTTGAAATAACCTTAAAAGCAATACGGGCCGGGAAGTTGGCTTTTATAAGGCCGGTAATTATGTTTGTGGTTGGTCTTTGAGTTGCAATAACAAGGTGAATGCCAATTGCCCTTGCAAGCTGAGCAAGACGGGAAATAGGCTCTTCTACTTCACGGCCCGCAGTCATAAGCAAATCGGCAAATTCGTCAATAATCACAACAATAAAAGGCATAAAGCGGTGACCTTTCAAAGGATTCAGACGACGTGAAAGAAATTTTTCGTTGTACTCTTTTACATTTCTCACCTTTGCCATTTTAAGCAAATCGTAACGGGCATCCATCTCGATAGTTAATGAACGGAGCGTATATACAACCTTTTGAGTATCTGTAATAATTGCATCGTCTCCGTCCGGCAGTTTTGCCAAAAAGTGCTTCTCGAGTTTTGCATACAGTGAAAGTTCTACTTTCTTAGGGTCAACAAGGACGAACTTAAGTTCACTTGGATGTTTTGTATATAATAATGATGTTATAATTGCGTTCAGACCGACTGATTTGCCCTGCCCGGTTGCACCTGCAACAAGAAGGTGAGGCATTTTGGCAAGGTCAAAAACCATCGGCTCATTTGATATGGTTCTGCCCAGTACTACCGGTAAATCAAAAGCACCATTACGGAACTTTGGCTCATCAAGTACCGATTTCATTGGAACAATACTTGGCCGAGCATTTGCAACCTCAATACCTACTGTGTTTGTACCGGGAATTGGGGCAATAATCCGGACTCCCTTTGCGGCAAGCGAAAGAGCGATATCATCCTCAAGTCTTTTAATCTGTGAGATGCGAACACCCGCCTGTGGCACAATCTCATAAAGTGTTACTGTTGGGCCGGGGCGTGCGAATATTCGCTCGATGCCAATTTTATAATCACTCAGCGTCTTGACAATCCTGCGATTGTTCATTTCAAGTTCATCGCGGGGAACATCATATATCTTGTCTTTGTAATCTTCCAAAAGGTCAAGGCCGGGTGATTTATAATCGGACAGGTCCAGTCTTGGGTCAAACAAAGTATCAAGAGACCCGACAGGTATGTCTTTTAAGAAATCCTCATCAGTATCATCCCCGATTTCGGCGTTTCCGTTGTCTATAACTTCAAAAGGGACAGCAGAAGCGGGCCCTGCGGCAGCAGACGAGAGTGGAGACTCTCCTACTTCAAACACAGTACCTCCTTTAAGCTCGTCCTCTTTCTCTGCGGCAACATCTTCCATTGCAGCAGTGAGATCTGTTTCATCTGCAGAATCCATATATGCAGCATCCGCAGCTGCAGCCATTGCAACAACATCCTCTTTAGGTTTGCGGTGGAACAATGCAGAAATGGCTCTGTTGAACCATATCACAATTTTATAACTCATCAGCACAAACCATAATACCATTAACACAGAAATGAGCAAACCTGCTCCGGATGCTCCAAGCATAGAAATAAGCCACTGATTTACAAAATATCCGTATGACCCTCCGGCTCCGTTTCCAAACCAGTCATCAAACTTTGTAAACCCAAATACGTATGAGAAGAAAATGGATATGATTATAGCACCAAAGGCAGACAGGAAAAATATTCGTAATAATTTAACCTTGCGGATTTTAAGTGAATAAAGCGCAATAGCACCAAAGAAGAAAGGTATTGCAAAAGCACCAAGACCGAAAAGATTGGAAACTAAAAAATTAGCCCAGAAAAAACCTATTTTTCCGCCACCGTTCTCTACAGGAACAAGGTTGTTCCACACATCCGGGTTGCTAAGCAAAGACTGGTCCTCTGCCCAGGTAAAAACAAATGAAATTAAAGCAATAAATGTATAAATAGACAGGCCCGCAAAAAAAAGACCGGCAATCAGTCGGACAGCCTCCATCCCCTGAGGTGCGGGAGCGTTTTCACCTGTTTTAGTTTTAGCAGTGGTCTTTGATGTGTTTTCGTTCTTCTTTGCCATATGTTAGGTTGTTGCTGAAAAATTCTTGTTTGGCGGGCGGCGTGGAGGGCGCCCGTTTTGTTATACTCTCTCTATTTTTGCTCCAATTGCGTTAAGCCGTTTGTCTATTTCCTGATATCCTCTGTCAATCTGCTCTATATTCTCAATCACAGACACACCCCTGGCACTCATTGCAGCAATAAGCAATGCAATACCGGCACGAATATCCGGAGATACCATTCTTGTTCCCCTAAGGCAAAACTCTCTGTTGTGTCCGATAATTGTAGCTCTGTGAGGGTCGCACAAAATTATCTGTGCACCCATGTCTATGAGTTTATCAACAAAGAAGAGTCTGCTCTCAAACATTTTCTGGTGAATCAGGACGGAGCCCTTGGCTTGTACTGCCACTACAAGTAAAACAGACAGCAAGTCAGGCGTGAGCCCCGGCCATGGAGCATCTGCAATGGTCATAATTGAACCATCCATAAAACTCTCTATCTCATAATGTTCGTGAGTGGGAATGTAAATATCGTCCCCTCTTCTCTCAACTGTGATTCCAAGTCTGCGAAACTGAGCAGGGATAATTCCCAACTCATCATAAGCGACATTTTTTATAGTAATTTCGCTTCCTGTCATTGCTGCAAGTCCTATAAAACTTCCAACTTCAATCATGTCCGGGAGGATTTTATGGTCCGTTCCGCCAAGTTCCTTCACACCCTCAATGGTCAACAGATTCGAGCCTATTCCGGAAATCTTTGCTCCCATTCTGTTGAGCATTTTGCAAAGTTGCTGCAGATACGGCTCACATGCTGCATTGTAAATTGTGGTTTTACCTTCGGCCAGCACAGCAGCCATTACAATATTTGCCGTTCCGGTTACAGAGGCTTCGTCAAGCAGCATATAACAGCCCTTAAGACCTTTGCTTTTCACTTCGAAATAGGAACTACCCTGTTCAAAATTCAGCTCAGCCCCAAGTTTTTCAAAACCAATCAAATGCGTATCCAGCCTTCTCCTTCCTATTTTGTCCCCACCGGGCTTTGGCATATAAGCAAATCCAAAGCGGGCAAGCATCGGCCCAGTGAGCATGACCGACCCTCTTAATGCAGCAGATTTACGGCGAAACTCTTCGCTTCTCACAAAGTCAAGATTTATGTCCTTTGCACTAAAAGCATAACTTTTTGAGATGTTTGAATTGGAAGCGAAAGGCAGCAGTTCTACCTTAACACCCAAATCGACGAGCATCTCAATTAATTTATTTACATCTAAGATATCAGGAACATTGTGCACCACCACTCTATCCGGGGTCAGCAATACTGCCGAAAGAATTTGCAGAGCCTCATTTTTAGCGCCCTGCGGAATGAGTTCGCCACAAAGGCGGTGCCCACCCTCTACCTTAAATACAGCCATTATTTTCTTTTGTTTTTGATGTTTTTACTTTTGAACTTTGAGCGTTCCCTAAAAGCATTCTGATCTCTGTGACCGGCACCAACCTGATCCCTGTAGCCGTTCACCTCCCTGTGTGTACTCTGCTCTCTTGGAACAGTTGTATCCAGGTGTATATCATCCGGCACCACAATCCGTCCTCCTGAAAGTTTGTAGATATCCTTAAAAATTGTCTCTTCAATAACCGATTCCTTATTCCAGATAAGATATTGCTGACGCATATAGTTTGCCAGTATGCGGATCATATTGGTTTTCGTCTCTCCTTCAGGTTTGTCCGCCACCATATCAAGCATATTCTGAATATTCCGTCCATAGTGAGCCGCCTTGAGAGGGTTTGTTTCCAACGGGATCGGATTCGGTTTAGTAGAGAATGTATCCTTTGTGGGAATAGGATATGGAGAATCTATATCAATATCAAAATCAGATATTATCTGAACGTGATCCCATAACTTATGCTTGAAATCATTAATATCCCTGAGCGATGGATTGAGAACACCCATTGTAGTAAGGACAGCCCGTATCTGCTCATTTCTCTTCTCCCTGTCCTCAATATTCTTGACATAATTAATCATCTTCTGAACATGCCTTCCATACTCGGGCATAATCAGCTTACTTCTTTGTGTATTATAATCCATTTTCATTTATTATTAATCAATTCAATTATCGCGACATCAATTGTCCGATATCTTTATCCTCACTTTATCCTCTTTCACAAATATTTCATACACAAAACGCGCTTCCAATTTCAACCTACCCGCAAAAACCTATCCCAGTTTATTAACCGAAGACAAATCTACATAAATTTTTGCACCCAGTTCTTCCAGAAAAAGAGCAACACCTTTTTCATCCACTCTAAGCACCTCACCTTTCTGTTTTTCAAACGCTCCCGCAATAATTTCAACCTTGTCGCCGCTAGTTAAAATATCGTGATTTTCTGCAAGTTTCAAAAACTGACGAATCGCATCAATTTCCACCTGACGCACCTTTGCCGGTTTCCCAAGATAAAACACCGTTCTCGAAACGCCATAAATAGTATTCAACGAGTATAGCTGATGCTCCGGGCATTGAACAAAAACATAAGATTTAAAAAGAGGCATTTCGACGACCTTGATTCTGTCCGACCATCTCCTCTTTGTCTTGTGAAGCGGCAAAAAGACTTCTACACCCTCACTCTCCAACCTTGCCGCAACTTGCTTCTCCGCTCTAGCAGCAGTATATAGAACATACCAGCACATAACCCCTGAAATTCAAAAATATTCAACTAAAAAATTACAACCCGGAACCGTAAAAAGCCTCTCACAATCGCTCTCTGTTTCAAAGCAATATCCACTCATATTACTCATTTACGATTCCCCATACAAAGATAATTTATTTCCCGCCAAACCAAACCTTTGCCGGTAGCTTTTTTAACTATATGTGCACCTCCGGTGCCG
>JAAXVX010000078.1 GCA_013335275.1 Bacteroidales bacterium | reverse complement strand
TGGGAGCTGCAGTAGGGTTAATGAATATAATGCTGGTTTCCGTTAAAGAGCGTACAAGGGAAATTGGTACCCGCAAAGCTTTGGGCGCAAATTCAAAAACAATAAAACAGCAATTTTTATTTGAATCGATAGTGATAGGACAGTTGGGAGGAGTTTTTGGAATAATACTCGGAATAATTGTTGGGAACCTTACTGCACTTTTGATGAAGAGTCCTTTTGTTTTGCCATGGTTCTGGATGTTCTGCGGAGTATTGGTCTGTTTGATTGTAAGTATTTTATCCGGTTACATCCCGGCCGTTCGCGCGTCTAAACTCGACCCGATTGAGGCGTTGAGATACGAATAATTTACCTCAGCTTAAAGATATAGGTTATAATTCCCTCCTGTACTGCAGGGGCATTTGCGCTTAGGTTGAATTTCGCTTTTAGTGCGGCCCTCTTTGATGCTTCCCATAATGTTTTGTCCTGAACAGTGGTTCCTGCTGCCCCTGGTGTTGCCGCAATAACGGTTCCATACTGGTCCACAGAAATTTTTACCACAACCTTTCCGGATTCATTAACTGCATATTCGGGTTCCGGGAGATTTCCCATAAGACTTCTGCCGGCAAGACGGGCAGAGGGTTCTCCCTCAATGCTTCCTGTACGGGTATTTCCTTCGGCATGACCGGCCGACAAACCTTTACTTATTTCTTTTGCGACCTGAGCCTGTGTTTCTGTTGAATTTTTTGCACTTGGAAAGAGTGCTCTTTTGTCTATAGGCTTTGGCCTCGGGGCCTCATATTGTTCAACATCTCCTTTGTCGCCCATTGTTGCCTCGTTTCCCTTGTTTGCTCCTTTACCTTTTATTGCAGATTCCGATCTTTGAACAAGTTTTATCTCTTTTTCCGGATTCGGATTCTCTACTCTTGGTTCATGACCGGAGCGCACCTCTATCGGTTGAGGTGGTTCCATTTCAAAATTCACCTCTATCCCTGTTTCTGCAGGAGGCGGGTAAACAGCCTTGAATCCTGTGGAAAAAAACAGGGCCAGAGCCAAAAGGTGTACACCGGCAGCAAGACCCGCACCTATAACTTGTGCGCGCTTCTCTTCTTTAGTGGGTCCTTTTGGTACACTTGACATTGGAATGTATATTAAGTTATTTTACTCGGGAGAAGTGGCCAGTATTATTCTATACTGATTTCTCTTGGCAATATTCATCATGTTTACAACCTGCTCCATTGGCACGGTTTTGTCGACATGTAGCGATACGGTAGGATCTTCCTGATTCATGAGTTCCTGCTGGATAAGGCCCTCGATATCTCCGAGGGGAACAGGAGTGTTTTTCCCGTTAATGTGATATGAGAATGTGTTTGACGGAAGATAGTGCTTAATTGATATACTTACTGTGGGTTTTGCCGAAACCTGATTCGTGCTTTTGGGAAGCAGCAGTTTTAATGCATTAGGGTTTACAAGAGTGGATGTCACCAGGAAAAAGATGAGCAGAAGGAATACAAGGTCCGACATCGATGCCATACTGAACGATGAATCTACCTTTGAGTGACGCTTAATTGCCATTTTTTTATCCTTTTTAATTAACAAGATTATTTACCTGCAGGTTCGTGGAGAAGATCCATGAATTCAATGGTATTGCTCTCCATCTTATAAACTATGTTGTCAATTCTTGCTACAAGATAATTGTATCCGAAGTATGCCATGATTCCCACAATGAGACCGGCAACGGTTGTAACCATTGCGGTGTATATACCTCCCGAAAGCAGGGTGATGTCAATATTGCTTCCTGCCTGAGACATATTGTAGAACGCCTGAATCATTCCTATGACTGTTCCAAGAAATCCAATCATTGGAGCTCCTCCGGCTATGGTTGCGAGCCATGGAAGCCCTTTTTCGAGCCTTGCAACCTCAACATTGCCCATATTTTCTACTGCGGTCTGGATATCTGTGAGCGGGCGGCCGATTCTTTCAATACCCTTTTCTATGAGCCTTGCAATTGGTGTTTCCTGTGATTTACAGAGGCTTATTGCAGCCTTTATTTTCCCTTCGTGAATATAGTCGTGGATATTTCTCATAAAGTTTTCATCTATCTGAGAGGCTTTTCTTATTGCCCACCATCTTTCTCCAAAAATGTAGATAGACAGTATTGAAAGAATGAACAAAGGAATCATAAGAAACCCGCCCTTGAAGGCCATGTCAATCAATGAAAAGGAAAGTTGCTCCTTTACCGGGGCAACTATCTGAGTTGTAGCTTCTACAGCCTCCTGACCCATTGCAGCTAATATGTTAAAAATCATAACAGTTGTTAAATATTAATTTCAAATTGATAATGTTGCGAAATTACAATAATTGAGCCACTTTTCAATACTTTTTGGCAAGAAATTACAGCAGGGCTAGTATTGACTTCATTACTTCCTTGTCAACGGGAGATGTATGGGAATTGAACTCTGTCGCCTCCGGATTGACATTTAATCCTTTTAGGGGAATCCTTAAATGTTTTTTGCCGGAACCATTGTTCCCGCAGTTAGAAATAAACGGGATTTCAGTTGCTTTAAACATTTCTGTTTGGGTGGCCATTGTTTCGAATAATTTTTCCCCCGGACGAGGGCCCATAACCTCAATTTTTACTCCTCTACCTGTGCCATAAAGATCCACGAGTGCTTTTGTGAGAGTTTCAAGCGTTGCAGACGGAGCTTCCTGAATTATAAGATCTCCGTTACTCCCTTCGAGAATCGCGCAGAAAGTGAGGTCGACAGCGTCATCCGGAGTCATCATAAAGCGAGTCATTTCCGGATTGGTTACTGTGAGGTTTTTCCCCTCTTTTATTTGCTTGACAAATATTGGAACAACAGTTCCCGCAGAACCCATCAGGTTGCCGAAGCGTACTATACAAATTGAAGTGCCCGGAATTGGTGTGTCACCGGATTTTTCAGCTGCAGAAAATGTAACTTTTTCCATCATAGCTTTGGAAATACCCATCGCTCCAACCGGGTAACATGCTTTGTCTGTGCTGATTATTATTACTTTATTTACGTTGTGTTTAACTGCACATTCAATTACATTTCCTGTGCCGAATATATTGATACGTGAGGCTTCGAGAGGGTTTGCCTCGCAGAACGGAACCTCTTTTGCTGCTGCTGCGTGAATTAGAATATCAACCCCATTCATGGCTTTGTCTAAACAGTGCGGGTCTGTAATATCTCCGGGGAAAAAACTCAGAATTGGAGAACCGGAAGGTTTTGTTTGAAAAAAGAGGGCCATTTGAGACTGCTTTTCTTCATCCCTTGAGTAGATGCGAATCTCCTTTAAATCTTGTTCAAGAAGCCTTTTCACTGCTGCATATCCAAAAGATCCGGTTCCTCCTGTTATGAGGACGATTTTATTTTTAAGAGCTATATTTTTCATTTATTGAAATTTGGACAACTATTATTGCCCAATAAAGTTAATACATATTTTTAAAATTTGCGGAATGCAAACTTTTACTACATTTGTGACAACAAAAGACACATGAAAAGCACCAATTATAATATTAACTCATTGTATTATTATTACCGCAGGCTACCCCGGGTAGGCTATGGTATTGGATTGTGCTAAAATCACATATTTAAGACTTATAAGGCTTGCCGTAATTGGTGAGCCTTTTTTTATTTTATTAACCCTATAAATTTTTATTATGAACCATTCAGAAACAATCAGCGGAGTAAAATTTTTCTCCAGAAAGGAGATTCCGCTGGAGATGCACAAGGTGAAAGTTGTACAACAGCTGCAACTTGTTCCGGTGGAACGCAGACTTCAGGCAATTCAGGAGGGGGGATACAACTCTTTCCTGCTTAACACAAGAGACATTTTTTTGGATATGCTCACAGACAGCGGAACAAACGCCATGAGTGACGAGCAGGTTTCAAAAATGTTTGTGGCAGATGATGCCTATGCAGGGTCTCAAAGTTACGACAAACTTGAAAAAAGCATTAAAGAAGTACTTGGAAAAAAACTGATTTTGCCCGTACATCAGGGAAGAGCTGCAGAAAACATCATCAGTATCGCATTTGTCAAAGAAGGTTCAATATTGCCCATGAATTATCACTTTACAACAACATTGGCACATATTCAGAAAAATGGAGGAAATGTTGTTGAACTTTATAAGGAAGAGGCTATGAAAATTAAAAGCAACCATCCGTTTAAAGGAAATATGGATTGTTTGCGACTCGTAGAACTAATAAAGAAAGAGGGCCGGGATAAGATTCCTTTTATTCGGATGGAGGCATCTACAAATCTTATTGGCGGCCAGCCTTTTTCAATGAAAAACCTTAAAGAGGTGAAAGCAATTGCCAATGAATTTGATATCCCGCTTGTATTGGATGCCAGTTTGATAGGGGAGAATGCATACTTTATTTTCAAGAGAGAGAAGGAATATGAAAATTCTTCTATTGCAGAGATATTAATCGAAATGTGCGACCAGGCGGATATTGTTTATTTTTCTGCACGCAAACTTAGCTCTTCAAGGGGAGGCGCTATCTGTACTAACAAAAAAGAGCTGTATGATAAGATGAGGGACCTGGTTCCGCTTTACGAAGGTTTTCTTACATACGGAGGCATTTCAATAAGAGAAATTGAAGCGATGGCCGTGGGTTTAAGAGAGACAGTTCAGGAAGATGTTGTAGGCCAGTCTCCGGCATTCATTCAATATATGGTAAACGAGCTGGATAAATTATCCATACCTGTTATTACACCCGGTGGTGCTCTGGGCTGTCATGTAGATGCAAAACAATTTTTTCCTCATATTCCGCAAAACGAATACCCTGCAGGAGCGCTTGTTGCTGCATTCTTTCTTGTATCGGGAATAAGAGGCATGGAAAGAGGAACAATCAGCAGTACAAGAGACATCAATGGGAATGAGATTCTGGCAGATATGGAGCTTATGAGGCTTGCCTTGCCCCGGAGACTTTTTACTTTGTCGCAGGTTGAATATACAATTGACAGGCTTCACTGGCTGTATACAAACAGAGACATTGTGGGAGGGCTCCGGTTCACAGAAGAGCCGCCGGTACTCAGGTTTTTCACAGGAAGACTCGAGCCGGTAGGAGACTGGCCGCAAAGACTGATTGAAAAATTCAAAAAGGATATGGAATAACTTCCGGGCTATTTTGTTATGACAAATTCACGGGTATCTATAAGTTTACTCTCCTGAGTATCACGGTTCCATATATAGTACTCGATTTTCCACTTTCCAATATTGTTGCCGCCCGGATTTATGAACAGTGTGCTGAACCCCGGTGTGTAAAAGCCATAGGGGCCAAACTCCTGGCGGCTTCCATTTGGATAGGAAATGACAAATTTGCACAACCAGACAGGAACGCCGTAACTGTTAAGGTAAGTATTGGTATGCGGCCCCTCAATCCAAGTTCCAAAAACCTTTTCACGTCCGGCCAGATAACCCTGCTCGTAAAGTTCTGTCTGAGACCAGGTGTCGCCCTTTTTAATGATTTTAAGTACCTTGTCATATTCGGACTGATCGAATATTCCTACGCCTATTTCTTTTGCTCTCCAGCCGGTATCGGATGCTTTTGCCTCTTTGCCGTAAGTGGTTTTAAATTCAATACTTCCCACGTCACGGGTCTCCTGTGTGTCGCGGTTCCAGATATACCAGTCAATTCTCCATTTGCCACTTGTATAACCACCGGTTTTAATTCCAACATATGTATGCCCGGGTTTATAGAAGCCATGAGGACCTGCTTCGAATGTTTTTCCGTCCGGATATGTGATTTTATATTTATAAAGCCATACGGGCACGCCGTAACTGTTCATGTATTCACTTGACGGAGGCCCCTGAATCCATGCTGCGAATAATTGATTGCCTTTTAGTTTTCCTGCCTGGGCACCGTTTTCGTAAAGTTCTTTTGCATCCCACACATCCCCCCGGCTGACAATTTGCAGTTTTTTGTCGTAATTTTCATCTTCTACAATTAGTCCTACACCCATGTCGCTAAGTTTCCATTTCTGACCATTTGCGGTAAACACTATCGTTAAAGAAAGCAATAGAAATATTATTTTTTTCATAGCATATGTATTAAAAGATAAATAATTCATTCTTCTTCGGCGGGTACGGACAGGGGCAGTACAAGATTCTTCATGCTTTCCCTTATTCTCTTCGCGCCTCCTGCCAGGCGTACTTCCGGTTTAATCAGCATCTCTTCGGTTTCTGTAATAAGGCCCTTAACACGGAGACGCTGAGCAATGAGCCTGTAGTAGCCTTCCAGTTCCGGTTTTAGCTGCAGGTCGTCTGTAAACGAATTCAGAGCACGTTTTGGCGAAGGAATAATACTTGCAAGAAAAATTGATTCATTTACAGAAAGATCCCTGGGATCTTTGTCAAAATAGAATCGTGCAGCTTCATTAATACCATATATGCCCGGACCCCATTCAATTATATTGAGATATACCTCAAACATCCTTTCTTTACTGCTCAGGCGGTTGTTCTCTATAAGCCAGACTATTAGAATCTCTTCAAATTTTCTTGCAAGGGTTTTATGCCGGCTTAAAAAAACATTTTTAACTAACTGCATACTTATCGTACTGCCGCCTCTTACAAATTTTCTCTTTTTAATATCGGCGGCA
>JAAXVX010000077.1 GCA_013335275.1 Bacteroidales bacterium | reverse complement strand
TACCATAAATCTTAACGATTATGCCAGCAAATAAAAGATTAAAATTCTTAGACAGGTATCTGACATTATGGATTTTCCTTGCAATGTTTGCAGGAGTGCTTATGGGATGGGCCAGCCCGGAAATTGCCGGTTTCTGGAGCAGCCTTTCCAGCGGAACAACTAACATACCTATCGCCATTGGACTGATAGTTATGATGTATCCACCTCTTGCTAAAGTAAAATACGAAGAGTTGGGCGATGTTTTTAAAAACACAAAGATTCTTGGATTATCGTTGGTTCAGAACTGGGTTATCGGACCAATATTGATGTTTTTTCTTGCTATAATCTTTTTGCAGTTCAACATCGACTATATGTACGGAGTTATCCTGATAGGGCTTGCAAGATGTATTGCAATGGTGATAGTATGGAACGATCTTGCAAAGGGCGACACTCAGTATGCAGCCGGACTTGTTGCCTTCAATTCACTTTTTCAGGTCTTGCTCTTCTCGGTGTATGCCTATGTATTCATTGCTATACTGCCAGGCTGGTTCGGACTGCCGGTTAATGACTCTGTATCTCAGATAACTATTGGCACAATTGCAAAGAGTGTTTTCATTTACCTTGGAATCCCAATGATAGCCGGGTTCCTGACAAGATTCATCTTAATACGCGTAAAAAGCAAAGAGTGGTATGAGAAGAAATTTGTACCTAAAATTAGCCCGCTAACACTTATTGCATTATTATTCACTATCGTTGTAATGTTCTCCCTTAAAGGAGAATATATTGTCAAGATTCCGGTGGATGTGATAAGAATTGCAATCCCGCTTGTTATTTACTTCGTAATAATGTTTATAGTCTCTTTCTTTATGAGTAAAAAAGCAGGAGCTACATACGAACAGGCAACAACTTTGTCTTTTACGGCAGCCAGCAATAACTTTGAACTTGCCATTGCTGTTGCAATTGCAATCTTTGGAATCAATTCCGGTGAAGCATTTGCTGCGGTAATTGGTCCTCTGGTTGAGGTTCCTGTAATGATTGGACTGGTAAATGTCGCATTCTGGTTTAAAAAGAAATATTTTACGGTTGCCGTTAAATAAAAACCGTCATGAAAAATATAGTCACAGTACAGGACGGAACTGAATATATTTACCCAAAAGATGCCTCGCCATTGCTAAGCAGTGGTGAGGCTGTTCTTTTGGATATCAGGACCGAATATGAGTTCTCGTACAAAAGATTTGAAGCAAAAGAGACTGTTTTCATTCCCTTTGAAGAATTTACCATTGAGCTTATTGAACAATACAAAGGGAAATTAATCATTATTGCAGACAGCTTTGGCCTGGAATCAAAAAAATTATATCCCGTTTTAAAAGAGAACAATTTTAATGCATTATGCCTGGCTTGTGGTATGCACGACTGGGAGAGAGATGGTATGCCAATAGTCGTTTCGAAAGATTTTCAGTTGTCCGGGTCTTGCAGGTGCCAGCTAAAACCAAAGAGAATGGCCCCTAAAAGCAAATAGATATTACATTATATATACCGAATCCGCACTTTTTTAAGAAATACCCCTTCGAGCAGCACCTTAAGACGACGAATAAGATTCCTGCGGATCTCCATTTCAACGGGAAGAGAGGGGTCGTAATGCGCCTCGTTTATTTTTGTCCCCATTAAGATGTCTATAATATCGTTTTCAATTATCAGCTTTAATATATCTGCGGCAGGAGACTCTTCTGGCTTATCTCCCTCCTTGTAATTCTGGATGAGGTCGGCAAGGTGGCCAAGAGTGAGGATTCCTTCTGTTACGAATTCGGCACCCTCCATTTTTGCTGTTGAAGGAAGGTTGGCTTTTACCTGCTGACGTCCGTCGCCACTCACTTTGCGGTTTAATTCCCGGGCAAGCACCTGAGCTGTAGTACCTCCGCAAACAACTCTTTTTCCGGGATACTTATCGAATATGGACGCCATCTCGGGATCATTAGCCGGGTCAAACGGCGGTCCTGTACAAATCAACAGTTTTCTGGGAGCCCTCAGATAAACAACTCCGCAGGTTATATCGTCCCTCGCTTCAAACAAATCGTTGTGAAGAGCTTTTTGCATTACAATTTTAGATAGGTCGCGCGCAGATACCTCTGGATGTTTGGTTACAAAATCGCTGACAAACTCGACCAGCCTTGTCCTCTCCCACCCGGCCGGAAGTGCTCTTGTTCCAAGTCCGCTTTGAGTTACTCCATCGCTTACAAAAATGAGCCTGTCGCCAAGAAAAAGCATCAGGTGCGACTCGAGTAAAATTCTCTCTCCCTGACGTGTAGTAATTTTTACTACTTTTTTTCTGGGTTCTATATGTATGTTTTCACGTAAAAGAATGAAGTCCGGGTTTTCAAATTCTACAATATGAGTCTCTCCCGATTTGTCAATTTCTGCAATTGTGCATGTTGCATAGCTGATTTTCTCCCCGGCATCTTCCGGAAGAGTATTCATTATGCTTTTTAAAGAATCTGTAAGGGGCTTTTCGTGGATGAGGTAATTTACCGCCATCGAAGCAGTGAGGGTACTAAGCACATTTGCCCTTATACCGCTGCCGAGACCATCCGATAGGACAGAAACAAAATGCTCTCCCCCCCTGAGACTTCTCGAAAGAAAGGTATCCCCTCCAACAATCTGTCCTTTTTTAAATTGCTGACTATGGGCTATCTCTATGAAAAAATCGTCGTTTTTATCGTTAAAAAACATAGCAGCTATTTTTTCTCTTTGTCTATTACAGAGTTTAGTACACTCTCGGTAAAGGATGCACTCTCGCCAAGGATGTATGCAATTCGCTGAACCGATTCTGCATTTTGCCGGATAACCTCTTTTATTTTTTCGGAAATAATATCTTTCATAAGCTGAGAATCATCCATATTTTGAATAATTCCGCAAACAAGCTTATTTGGCTGAATCGAGATAATTGACAGCCTTATGTTTTTCCCTTCCTCTCTTACATCAAATTCGCTTGCCTCTTCGCCGCTAAGCAGGACTGCAGAAAAATATTTATGATAGGCTATTATCTTTTTTAAATCGGCCCCGGCAAGTCCTCCCAGAGCTTCTGAAATCATTCCTATCTCCTCTCCGCCCAGTTATACAAATTTATCGTTTGTATCCACTATCCTCAGATTTTCATCTACAAGCACCACGCCATAAGGCATTTTTCTAAGAAGAACCGAGGCCTGATTCTGAGCCTCCCGGCGCATTTGCGATATACACATCTCCCTTTCGGCTTTTCCGTCCAAAAGAGCAACTGCATACGCCCTGCAATTATCGTATCCGCAACCCGAGCAGTTTAGTTCGTCTGCTTTTGTGTGTTTACCCATCGAATTGAGTACCTCCTGTATTTCACTTTCGCTGTAGATACAGTTAATTTTGTACGGAACCTTATAGGCTTCATTGGAGAGATTTATATCTACTCCGGGAAGTGCCACTGCCAATCCGGATTTTTTAAATATGTCAAAATCTTTAAGCAGTTTGTTTCTTTTTGCTGCAACTCCTTTTGTTTTAGAAGTTGCCGGGCCCTTTATGCATCCTCCGTCGCAGGCCATTAACTCTATGAAAACCTTTTGCGATGGGTTCCATTCCGAAAGTTCGTCACAAATCTCCATAACCGATTTCATTCCGGAAAAGCACATATAACCGGCATCTACCGGTTCAACATCCTTGCACATGGTACTAATCATTCCGCTGTCTACAGGAAAGAGCCCTGCCCTTTCGGATGCGCCAAATACAAAGTTGTCGGGAAGGGATACCCTGTCCATATCTGCAAAATAGATTCCCTCTGCCTCCATAAGTTTCAAAAACTCTTCGAAGGTCAATACAGCATCAATCTCGTTTCCGTAAATATCACTCTCCTGTTTCTTTGCAATACAAGGGCCAATGAAAAGAAGCTTGCTGTCCCGGAAATCTCCTTCGCGCAGCATTCTTGCATGGGCAATCATTGGAGAAACAAAAGGGGCAAGATATTTTTCGTGTTCGGGGAAATATATTTTAATGTAATTGACAACAGATGGACAACAGGTCGCAATCACAATCCGGTTTTCCGTAGAAGAAAGATATTCATTAGTCGCGCGGGCTACAAGATCGGCGCCCAGAGCAGTTTCGGAAACTCCGCTAAATCCAAGAGTGTACATGGCTTTTAACAATGATTCAAACGGAACGTCTCCAAAGTCCGAGATAAAAGATGGAGCAAGGCATGCAATAATTTTCTCTCCATCGGCAATCCACTGCTGAACAGTGTCTATCTCCTCCCTGTATTTCTTTGCACCTGCCGGACATGCATTAATGCACTTGCCGCAATATACACAGGTTTCATTTATTACCGAGGCGCTAAAATCCTCAACTTTTATAGACTTTACGGGACAAACCTTTATGCATTTGTAGCAATCCTGACAATTAATCTTCTCCGTATAAATTACCAGTTCCCGTTCCATAATATTTGTTTTTTATCTCTTTTCCTTATCCAGAGCCATAATCTGTCTCGTTGCAACTTTGGGAGATACAAGTACTCCGCATCCGCTCACACATCCTCCTTCGCACATCATCACCTCTATCAGGTTAGATTCCGAAACTCCTGTAGTGGCTGCTGTTTTGAGCAATTTAACGGATTCTTTGCTGAGTCCGTTGATTACTTCTGCCTTTAAGAACTCAGGATGCGGCACATATTGTGCCACAGATTCCGAAACTCCGCCGGTTCTTGCATACTGCCGGCTGCTTCTGTCTACCTGCTCATCAATAGCGAAATTTTCACATTTAAGAACATCAATCCCTTTTGCACCAATCATCGCATCAAGTTCCTCGAAGGTCATTACATAATCTACATTCGGGTCATAAAATCCTTCTATCCTTTTAGCCATGCAGGGGCCAATGAATACGGTAACTGCATCGGGGTCGCCATTTTTTACAAGATCGGCAGTGTAGGACGCAGGTGTTCCGGTATGTGAAATATATGGAACAAGCTCTGGAAGATATTTAGCTGCCCACTCTTTATACGACGGGCAACAAGATGTTGTCATAAAAGATTCCCCTTTAAACAAAATACGCTCCTGCCACTCTTTTGCTTCGTTCCTTGAAGTAATGTTTGCTCCAAGTGCAACCTCAACAACATCATCAAACCCGCAGCTTTTTACTGCCCCGAAAATTTTTGACAATGTGGTTTTATACTGACCGGCGATAGCCGGTGCCACCATTGCCACAACCCTTTTATCGGGATTTAGAATATCTCTTATTATATGCAGGAGAGAAGGTTTTTCCATTATTGCCCCATACGGGCAAGCGATGCTGCATCTTCCGCAAAATACACATTTGTTCCAGTCGATATGCTCAATACCAAGACTGTTCTTAGAGATTGCACCCGCAGGACAAACTTCTTCACATGGAACAGGAGTATAAACGATGGCGTGAAAACGGCAGGCATCCATGCATCTACCGCAATTTACGCATTTTGAATGGTCAATTTCGGCCGTCTTGTCAATAGTAATTGCATCCTTATTACATGCATAAGTGCAGGGATGTCCTACACAGGCACGGCAAAGATTTGTTACGGTATAATTATTCTTGACGCAAGAGCTGCATGCCTCGTCTACCACCGTGAGCATCACATCGGTAAACTCCTTACGATCCAGTGACATTTTTGCATACTCACTTAACGTTGTAAGTTCATCGGTTTCATCGGTGACATTAAAACCAAGAATAGTCATTAACCTGTACTTTATAACCGCCCTGTCTTTGTGTATACAGCAACGGCTCAAAGCACTCTCTTTCGGCCTCATTATCAGTGGTATTCTGTCAATTTCCTCTACTAATTTCTCTTCAAAACAAAGTTCACAAACTCTTTGTAGTAATTCTCTCCTAATCTCTGTCGCCTGATGATACATATTTCAAAAAATTTCGCCGCAAATGTATGGAATTGTTCTTACATAATGAAACAAAAAAGTATCAATTTGTAAGCGAAAATTTTTCAACGAAAATTAATCGGACCAAAAATTTGGAAGTATAGAGTGAAATAAATAAATTTGCAGCAAGTTAAAAAATGAACAGAGAGACTTTCATACAAATTCAAACAGGCGGAATATCTTCTGCTTTTCTTTCTGTTGCCTCACTATCAATGATGATGATGCGAATGCATCGCAAGATGCATAGCTAGATTCGGGTCCTGCGCGGATCCATTGGGCCGGTCCCATAAATCCAATCCATTTCCAATTACAGTTTTTAAATAATAAATCATTTCCAAAATGAATTATAACCATTTTGACACCTTACTGGTGCACGCCGGACGTATCAAATCCGGCTCAAACGGACCTTGCGCAACCCCATTATATCAAACATCATCTTTCCTTTTCGATAATTCTCAACAGGCAGCGGACCTCTTTGCTCTAAAAGAACCGGGACATATTTATACAAGACTTTCAAATCCAACTACCGGTGTGCTGGAACAGAGGGTTGCAGCGCTGGAGGCATCTGCGTCAGCAGTTGCCACATCTTCGGGTCAGGCAGCACAGTTCATAGCCATTCAAAACATTGCAGAAAGCGGAGATAACATTGTAAGCTCAATGTCTCTGTATGGAGGAACATACAATCAATTTAAAATCAGCTTTGCCCGTTTGGGAATTGAGTTCCGGTTTGCACAAAAAGGGGGAACAGGG
>JAAXVX010000357.1 GCA_013335275.1 Bacteroidales bacterium | reverse complement strand
TACTTTGGCAAGAAGCGCAACAAAGTTGTCGGATGCAATGTTTTCGTCCGATTTGCCCATAATAATGTCACCATTGGCATAAACAACAGCGATTTTGTTTTTCTCTTTCAGGTTAAGCTTTTTGGTAGCTTTTGAATAATCGGAAGAAGAGATTACCTTAAGAGCTTTCTCGTCTTTAACTCCAAAAAGATGAACAAGTGTGTCTGTAAGCTCATCCTTATATAAAAGGCCGTCGACAAGGCCTGCTTCAAGTGCCTGTTTTGCTGTACCAAGCTGAAGGTTATTTGTAAGTTCGTTAATCTTTTCGACAGGCATTCTTCTTGAAGCGGAAATATCTGTCATCCATGTATTCCATACGGCATCAAGGTATGCCTGAAGTTGTTCGCGGTTTTCGTCGCTCATTTTATTGCTGATGAACTGTTCGGCAGCAGCTTTAAACTTTCCGTGGCGAATGAGCTGAACTTCTACTCCTGCCTTGTCCAGCAAATCTTTAAAAAATAAAGTGCTAAGGCTAAGCCCGGTTAATGTTGCAGTTCCTGCAGGATTTAAATATACCTTATCTGATGCAGATGCAAGATAATATCCCGCCTGTGAGTAATTGTCTGCATACGCTATAATTGGCTTGCCGCTTTCCCTGAACCTTACAAGGGCTGCGCGAATCTCTTCAATATGGCTGATTCCGGCATTCAGTTCATTGAGATTCAGATATACCATCTTAATTGCAGGATCGGTCGCGGCCCTGTCAATTGTCTGAATAAAATCCAGTATTCCGGTAGATTTAGAAGAAGCGTTTGCGAAAGGATTAAATGCTGCAAAAGGGTCCTCTATTGACTGTTCGGTTATTGCCGAAGCGAAGCTGATTCCAAGAATTGCAGAATCGGGTACTGTTGGCGTTTTACTTTCGGTAAAAGATGCTATTGATCCTATTACACCTATAAGAATAAGTGTTCCAAGTACCATAGCCAGCAGCGAACCCACAAAGGTTCCTGCCACGATTTTTAAGAAATTTTTCATGTTGTTGTATTTACGGAACAAATCTAATAAAAAAAAGCTTTACTCCGTTTTTCTGAGTCTGTAACCCACACCGCGTATGTTCTCCACATTAATGCCGGTTTCTGAAAGCTTTTTCCTCAGGTGAGACGCCAGAGCCTCAAGAGATTTTTTTGTATCGATATCTTTGTCTCCCCAAATTGTATTTACAAGGTCGTTAACCTTGCAAATCTGATTGTAGTTGTTGCAAAGTATTTGTAAAAGGCTGTTTTCGTAGAATGAGAGGGTAATTGATGAACCATCCTGCTGAATGAGGCTTCTGTCTTCCGGAGAATAATTCATGCTTCCGATTGTAAAAATGTCGTTGTCTTTTGTTGAAATTTTAAGACATTTTTCAACTCGTATAATCAGCTCTCTAAGGCCGAAAGGTTTTTTAAGGTAGTCGCTGCAGCCTATTTCAAAACCGTTTGCAACGCTGCTGTCGTCGCTTATAGAGGTGATAAAGATAATCGGAATGTTTTTGTCTGTTGCCCGTATTAGCTTAGCGAGTTCGAATCCGTCAATTTCAGGCATATTTACATCAAAAAGCAAAAGATCCGGGTGAAAAATGTGGTATTGCTCAAGCGCACTCCTCCCGTCATTCACGAATTTGAGGTCATAACCATTCATTTTCAGGAACTCGTTCATCGCATAGCCGAAGTTTAACTCGTCATCCGCGAGCAGTATTTTCTTTGCCATGTTCGTTTTTAATTAGTGATAATGTAAACTTACTTCCCGTTCCCACCTCGCTGGTGAGAGATATTTTTCCTTTATGGGCCTTAACCACCCACATAACATAAGTTAGACCGAGGCCGAAACCCTTGCCTTTTTGAGAGTGTTCTCTCTTATTTACCCTGTAGAACTTCTCAAATACTTTTGATTGTTCATCCTTTGGTATTCCAATACCGTTGTCTTCAACAGAGATGTTGTAAAAACGCTTGTCTTCTTTTGCCGAAACTATAATGTTCACAGGATCGTTTGAATACTTG
>JAAXVX010000356.1 GCA_013335275.1 Bacteroidales bacterium | reverse complement strand
GAAAAATTTGAACTTTCAGACGATGTTCCCGGAGATTTGAAAAAAATCCGGCAATGGTACAAAGATAAGGGTGTTGTGGGAAAGCATCCTGAAAGATTTACTACAGGCGGGGATTTGGAATGATTATTGCAGTATTACACCCGTCCAATTAAAAATTAGAAATGCAAATTCAGAAATTTGAAACATTAAGAGACCTATTTATCTACAGCATAGATAAATACAAAACAAATACAGCTTTCGCATATGTGGGTGGTTATAATTACACCTATGCCCAATTTGGAACAAAAACAGAATTTATATCTAACCTGTTGACCTCTTCCGGAATAGGACCAGGAGACAAGGTTGCATTGTTCAGTCATAATATGCCAAACTGGCCGGCGTCTTATTTTGCAGCCACTGCATTTGGAATGGTTGCGGTACCGATTTTGCCCGACTTTTCTGATTTTGAAGTGAGAAATGTAATAGAGCACTCCGAGGCAAAGGCATTAATTGTATCTAAGCGTCTGCTCTACAAAGTCCCTCAGGATATTATGAGCTCGCTCAATATAGTAATAGATGCAGACACTCTTGAAGTGTTATTTCAAAAACAGGGACTTACCCCTTCGGAGGTTCGGTTTGCAAAAGAAGATGAGTTGGCAACAATTATCTATACTTCCGGAACTACAGGAAATTCCAAAGGAGTAATGCTGAGCCATAAAAATTTATGTTCGCACTTGTACGCCGCATTCAAATTAAGACCAAGTTTCGAGTGGGATATCTGGCTTTCTGTGCTGCCTCTTTCCCACACTCTGGAGAGCAGCCTTAGCATGCTGCTTCCTATTATGAGCGGAGCATCGGTATATTTCATGGAAAAAGCCCCTACTCCTTCACTGCTCATTAAGGCATTACAGGAAGTAAGGCCCACAACAATGCTCACGGTTCCAATGATTATTGAAAAAATATACCGTAGCAGCGTGCTTGCCAAATTCAATGCAAACCCGGTAACCCGTTATATATATTCGACAACCCTCGGGCGCAAGGCATTGAATATCGTTGCCGGCAAAAAATTAATGAAAACATTTGGCGGCCGGATAAGATTCTTTGGAATAGGAGGAGCCAAAATTGACGGCGATGTTGAAAGATTTCTGTACGAATCTAAGTTTCCCTATGCTATTGGCTACGGACTTACGGAAACATGTCCGCTCCTTGCAGGAGCCATTCCAAGCAATGTTAAATGGCAGTCTACAGGACCTGCCGTTCATGGTGTAACATTACGAATAGACAATCCGAATCCCGTAACAGGAGAAGGAGAAATTGTTGCAAAAGGGCCAAATGTTATGATGGGTTATTATAAAAACCCGGAAGCAACAGAACAGGCCTTCACAAAAGACGGATACTTCCGCACAAAGGACCTTGGACTAATTGACAAAGAAGGCAGGCTCTATATAAAAGGAAGACTTACCAACATGATTCTCGGTCCCAGCGGTGAGAACATTTACCCCGAAGAGATTGAGACTGTAATCAATGGCCACCCAATGGTTGCAGAATCCATCGTAACCCAGTACAAGGGCAAACTCATTGCATTAGTCCACTTCAACCCAGATAAGCTTAAAGCTCTGAATGAGGCAAAAGAGGAGGCTCTTAACGCCTATTATGAGAAGAAAGAACAGCTTATGCAAACCTACGAAGAGAAAAAAGATATACTGATGCATACTTATGAGGAGAAGAAGGGAGAGGCAATTCATGTATATGAAGAGACCAAGGAAGATATTGTAAAAGCTTTTAATGAAAAAATTGAACAGCTTAAAAAAGAGGTATCTGAATATGTAAACTCAAGAGTAAACAAGTTTTCAAAAATTTCTATAGTCGAGGACAAACCTCATCAGTTTGAGAAGACTGCGACACAGAAAATCAAGAGATACCTTTACACTGATAAAAAGAAATAATCCTATTTCATGTAAAAATAAAGAGGCAGTACAAAAAAAGTACTGCCTCTTGATTTACATGCCGAGTGTATTTCTATTTACCCGGCTGAAAACTTACTT
>JAAXVX010000076.1 GCA_013335275.1 Bacteroidales bacterium | reverse complement strand
ATGAACATCGCCATATGCGCAGTGGTGGTTTGTTATCATAAGACCGTTCGGAGAAATAATGCTTCCGCTGCAGCTACCGCCGTCGATGGCAATAATTGCATCTGAAAGTGCGCCGCCGTTCTCATTATAAATTTCGGCAGGAGACAATTTCAGACCCTTGCTCTTCATCAACTGGTAAAGCTGCTTGTCAAGCAGGTTGGCCATCCACATTCCTTCGTCGGCAACAGCATAAGTTACTGTTAAAAGTAACGCTGCCGAGAAAGCTAAAAATCTTTTCTTCATCGTGTGTTTTTTAAATTAGATCGTTAAAAGTTTATACCAACAGTGAAGGATAATGTCGAACGAGACTGTCCGGGAAGTACTCCTGTGAGAATGTTGTCAAGTTTTCCTCCATCGTTGAGAAACTGATGTCTGTAGTTTACACCGCAGAAAGCAACCTTGCCTTTTTCCGGATTGAGGGCAATGCTGTATTTTACACCACCACCTGCAATAAAGCGCTCGGCAGTCTGGTATGCAAAATCCTGTTTCAGGATACTTTCATTCTGTTTGAGTGCACCGGATGTCATAGGATTCACTGTCGAAAGCATAGTGCCATCGCCCATAACATAGCCGCCGTTTATGTTGATATCCAGATATGATTTTTTTCCAAACATAAGGTTCTTTTCCACTTTTGCGTAAACTTCTTTGTTTGTGTAGTCCTGATGGTATTTTGCAGGATAAATTCGGAAGTCTTTGTTAACCTCTCTCATATTGCCGCCCAGAGTGAAAATCCATGAGCAGTGCCAGTCGGTTCTCTTTATGTATGCTTTGTATTCTGCTCCGTATTGACGGACTGTTTGCATATATCTGAGAGTTTTTCCGTATTCATAATAGTTCCATTGATTAACCTCACCCGGAACCGGTTCGTAAACAGATACAACATTATATGCGAACTGTTCGTCATTGACAAATTTCAAACCAAGGTAGTGATCTGCCTTTTTGCCTTTGAAAGTGAAATCTCCCTTGTAGTCATATTTTAATCCGTCTACAAAAGCGTTTCTCCTTAAAAGGTTTTGATCATCATAATCACTCTCCCTGTTATAGTCTACTTTTAGCTGATTAAAGAAGCTTATGTTCTTGTTTCTTAACTGTAGCTGAGCAGCACCGCCGTATACATTTGTAAAATAACCGCGGTCCATGGAAGTGGTACTGGTAACTCCTGCTTTTGAGAAGAACCACAATCCTTCCTGATAGAAAATGGATTTGCCAGTGACATCTCCAATAAAGGTATATTTTGCTCTTTCTACATTGCGCTGGTATGCAGCGTTAATACCCGCTGTAAGAATGCCCCAGTTATAAGTAATACCGGGAGCTACGCTGAATTTAGACAATGTATTCATGTTCCTTCCGTCAATTCTCTTGGCTGCAGTAGCTGTTTGGTAATTCATGGCCGCTCCGATTGAGAATTTGTCGTTTAGTTTGTACCCAACCTTGCCGGCAAGTATGTAAGATTCGTTCAATACTTTTCCCGGGATTGAATCTACGACAGGACCAAAAACAGAGTTTTGGGAAATTGTTCCAAGCCAGGCCTGATTTTGTTTAATTCCGTAATCATAGTTAAACGAACCATAGAAGAACACGTTTTTAACCTTTACGTAAGACTCGGTTTTAATCCCAAAGTTCTGGAATTTTTCAGGATCGTTAAAGTTTCTATAGTCTCCGTTTGTTTGTCCGAAATATGCATTTATTGTTGAAAAATCGAGAGATTGATTGTACACGAGTCCGGCTCCGTTGTCGGAACCAATCCATGGATATCTCTTCTCCATCCTGTCAAACGAATAGACCGATTTGTCCGAACGCTTCTGACCCCAAAGGGTAGCCGATTGAAGGCAGATTACTAAAAATACTGTTATATATATTAATTTTTTCATCACAATTCATTAATATTAGTTTGCCAATGATGGTTTGCTTTTCAATTCAAAATCGTTCGAAGAGTTATTTGTGTCCATATAGACAATTCTTCCACCGGCAGCAGCTGTAGCAACTGCGTCAATTTTTCTGTGAACAGTCTCTCCTGTTCCGCTTCCGTTAGTTTTTGTGAAACCGTTGTCAACTTCCGGTCTTAACCTTTTTGAATCGGTAACATCCCTGAAACACTCAACTCCGTCCAAAATGGAGTTTTTGTCAATCATCAGACAGTCAAAATTCCTGTTTGTCGCTTGTGCCGGATTATAGGTATAAGTATCCAATATGAATTTAGACAAGCCCTTTCCTCCAAGATTGTAAATAAAAATTGCAGGACTCAGCTGCGAAAGACTGTATTGAGTTGCGGTTCCAACTTTCCAGAAACCTTGCATGAGCTTTACTCCTGGCTGAGGAGTTGACTGTCCCTTAGTAAGAATAGGATCGTACAATGCCCAGTAACCGGCTTTGCTCAAATCTACTGAGTTAGGAGCTGTAATAGTATGGTTAATACCGTTAGTACAAATTACTGCCTGTGCGCCAGGAGCAAGAGCATTGTCCTTTCCTGTTCCGGGGAACATCCAGCCAATTGAGGAATTTGGAACAGAGTCTCTTAATTCTGTGGTACCTTTTTTAACCCAAACAGAGCTTTTGCCGCTTGTAGGAGCGTTAAACGGATCGGCCATTCCAATGCAAAGGGAATCCAGGTAAGCTACATCAGCCGAATTGTTGTAAAGAATGATGTATTTGTCGTTTGCATAAGTTTTTCCTGTAAGAGGATTAAGGCAACCGCCATAATAGAACTCTTTGATAACTATCTGGCCGGTCTTTGAAACATTCAGATTAAGGTCGGCAGCAACAACCTTTTCATCGGTAGGCGTAACCCTTATGCGGTTTGATGTGCCGTTGAAAATATATATAACTCCTCCGGGGACAGCGTATTTTGCCTCTGATGTTGCTATATATGAGCCGTGTGCAACGCGAATCTGCGCTACGCCATCTGCGTTTGTAGTTCCCTCAAACAGAAGGCCGGTCGATGGATCCGACAGTTTAACCTTCATGCCCGCAACAGTGTAGTCATAACCTGCCGGCATTGCCACAGTAATGTTAATTGTAGAACTTGTTGCATCGTCGGTAAACTGAGATGTTTTTGTATCTTTCATACATCCCCAGATTGAAAGGGATGCAATGAGCATTAATAGTATTTTAATATTTCTCATAATAGCAGATTTAGAAGGTTAGTTTAATTTCCGCACCAAAGTAAATTGGAGTATTCCTTCTTGAACCAACAGCCTCAGGCCTGTTTTTTTGTTTCATGAGAGGAGTTGAGTTTGTGAAGTTGTTTGCATAGAAGGAAAGAGCCGCATTATTTCCAATTTCCTTTGTAATACGAAGATTTGCCATAAAATATGGTTTCGTACCGGAGTCCTGGAAGTAGTATGTCTGGTCTTTGGATAATATGAGCATCGAAAGCCTGCGTTTCAGGTCATTGTCGGTGGTAGTGTAGTAATCGCTGAAAGGTCTTACAGTACCATTAAGGTCCATATAGTAATCCGGATCCCTGTACATAATTTCATAATTCTTCTGCTTATCGAAGTCACCATAATAACGGGTGCCGGCACCATTAAGCTTATATACGCGGTCCTTGTCAAACAGGTTCCATGAATTATTCATCCATACACACTGTGTAACAATTGAAACAATCATTCTTATTGAAGGGATGTGTGTTACAAAATTGATACTTGTTGTAAATCGTTCACTTCCTCCGCCTACACCTATTACGGTAGGATCAGATTCATATAATCCGATATATGGCATTCTCTGTTTTGAATCCACAGGGTCAATTCTTCTTGCATCATAACGCACAAGTCCTCTCTCCTGCTCGTTGCTTGTCATGTATGATCCGCTTACGATAACAGAAGTATTGAGAGCTTTGATTTTGCCAAAGTTGATATCGTATTCAACACCCCATTTATTAACTTCTGCACGGTTATCCGGCCTGTCGTAACTGATAAACTCTTTACGTGTAGTGAATGAAAGAGGTACATATTCTCCAAGTGTGTTTTTTACCCACACTCTTCCTCCCTCAAATTTTGGAGCAGCATTTGGATCGGTAACGGAGTTATACATGTCATACGAAACACTTGAAAATGTTTTGTTTTCTGAGATACCATTTGTAAGTTTTTCATTAAAATATGTAAACTGAGCATCGATTCCTTTAACATTTATGTCGAGACCCAATTCAATATTTCTTGTTTTTACAGGTTTCAGGTTGTATTGAAGCAATTCATCAACAACTGTAGTCTGAATAACAGCAAGAGACTCTCCCGATGTTGCATTTCTGTAAAGGAAAAGTGCATTGTCTGTATATTTAGGAGCCGGATAAAGAAGTCCGATAGACGGCAGTCTCTGAAGAATACCCCAGCCGCCTCTTATTGAGAGGGCATTTATAGCACGGTCTCTTCTATAAGGCAAAATTGTATACTTTCCATTCAAACGAGGGTCTATTGTTGGGTTGTAATTATAACCGGTAATGATCATTTTGTTCAACCTTGCACCTGCTGTAAGTTCCAGAGTGGTGCTTTTAAAAGGAAGAGTCACTTTTTCTTCAAAGAAGAGACTCAGGTCGTTCATGAAAGGGATGTCGTTATAGTTCCTTTCGCGGAAAAAGGCAGGAGCTGCACTCATATAGTATTCTCCGCGGCCATGGTTACCCTTTGTATTAAACTCTAATCCGAGCATAGTTTTAAAACGGATTTTGTTTATGCTCTTATTTAGGTTTGCAGTAATTTTTGCAGAAGCATAAATTGGAATGTCCTCCGTTCTGTAATCCCTCTCTTCAAGAGTGCCGGTAAATTGTCCAAGAGAAATTCCGGATACTCTTATGTCTGTAGTAGGAACAGGAAGCCCGCTGTTTACTGTGAACTTCTGATAAGTATCTGTGCCTATATTTCCGGACAAGTTGTAATTAAGGGAGCTTATCCAGCTCTTGTTTAAAAGCCAGTTGCCGTATATTGCAAGCGAAGCGTTTTTCTCGCTGCTTTTTGTAAAGTCCAGCATTGAAACGTCCGGGTCACTGGAAGAGTTGTTTTTAGTTAGATATCCGCTGAACCTCATATTAAAACGCAAAGGCGTTTTATCCTTGTTGAATGTATTTGAGTAAGTAACACCAAGTGTTGTTCTGTCGAATATGTCAACCGGAGAAATCCAGTTTTTAAACGCTCTTGCATAGTCGGCATCAATATTGATGTTTCCGGCATTCTTTCCGAGGCCGAAACCTTTACTGACCGAGACAGCTTTTGTATTTGGGTCCGATTTAACTCTCACTTCGAATGGTGTACGCCCTGCTTTGGTGGTAACCAAAATAGCGCCCGATGTTACATCTCCGTATTCAGCAGAAAGAACTCCTTTAAGAACTTCAATTGATTCTATATTGTCAGTTGAATATTTCCGGAAGTCCATTTCCTTAAACATATCTGTTGGTTCCCCAAGCGTAAGCGATGCATCGGTTGATACTTTTGCCCCGTTTATCATAAGACCCACACCTCTTGTGTTATTATGTGATGCGTCGCTTATAGACCGTATGGTAATCTTATTTTGTGTAGTCAGTGAGGGATTGGTGATGAGCGATCCCGGCAGTAGTTGCATAACGTCGGCCAGACTTGATGCCTGAACGTGCTGAATAGCATTCTTCTCAATTTTTGAAGATGAGTTTATGCTGGAACCGGGTGTTGCAGTTACAATAACATCAGGAAGTTTTAAGTTGTCCGATTTAAGATTGACAGCAAAACTATTAATGTCCTGAGTGAGTGTTACGTTAAGAGTATATGTGCTGTATCCAAGACAGGATACTTCCATTGCATAAGTACCGGGAGTTATGTTTTCAAGAACAAACTTACCGTCGTTATCGCAGGTTCCCCAGGCGTTTAACTCTTTAATTACAACAAAAGCATATGGAATGGGCTCCTTTGTGTCAAACTCGGAAACAGTACCCTTGATGGATATTTTTCCCTTTTTTGTTTGAGCCTGCTTCAAAGGGGCAGATTCCTTCATGCCTGTTGGATGTAGAATAATTTGATTGTCAACAATCTGATATTCTATAGATACATTTTTAAGCGCAGTGTTCAAAACCTCTTCAACGGTTTTGTCTTTCATATCTACGCTCACTTTAGTGTTCCCGTCGATTATCTTATTGTTGTAAAGAAAATCGTATCCGGTTTCCTTTTCGAGCTTCATGATTAGCTCGTTAAGGGTAACGTTTTTAGCGGATACAGAAATCAATCTGTTTTGATCCACTGTAATGCCATATCCGGTCTTTACGGATAAAAAGCACAGGAAAACCAAAAGCCATAAACAATGCTTACATTTCCTCATAGTTTTTAAAATTTAGTTAGGTTAGTTATTTGTCTATCTTTTCGTCATATAAATATTGTCGCCTTCCTGGATGTAATCAATAGGAGAAGTAAGGGAGATAAATTTCATTATCTGATCCAGGCTCCTGTCTTTCAATGTCCCGGTTATTCTATAGTTTAACAGCATTTCGTCTTTAATGATTATGTTCACATTAAACCATCTTTCAAGTTTTTTGGTAACCTCTGCCATTGGTGAATCGTAAAAAACCAGTATGCCGTCTTTCCATGAGCAATATGCCTGGCTGTCTACAAAATCGCTGCGAACCGAATCGGCTTGCTTGTAATAATTTATCCGCTGATCCGGAACCATAAGAATCCCCTGGTCTCCTGCGTACTGTGTGTATT
>JAAXVX010000075.1 GCA_013335275.1 Bacteroidales bacterium | reverse complement strand
CACGGTATCCTCTCTCGCCATACGCCTGCAAAAGCAGCTTTTTGTCGTTTGGATACTCTTTTTCATTAAATTTCTTTGTACTGAAAAAGTTAAGGATTCTCATATCCTTTGTCTTTTTCATTGCCGATGCCAGTTTGGATGATTTTACGTTATCGTTTCCGATGAAACGTATCTTCTGAACTTTGACTTTGCTTTTCCGGTCCACCTTAAAGGTAACCTTAACAGCATTTTTTATAAGAGTGTCCTGCACTTGAACAACATCAACAGTTGTTTGCAGAAATCCTTTTTCGACATAGTATTTCCGGATAATTTCGGATGAAGAATTTATTGCATACTCAGATAACTCACTTCCTCTGCGAAGTTTGAGTTTTTCATTGAGGTCCGCCTTTTCGCCGGACTTTATGCCTTCAAAATCCCATCTTGAAACTCTGGGACGCTCTACAAGATTCAAACGAAGGAAAGCAGTGTCCTTCTGTAAAGAATCTATATAAATTCCAACATCGGAAAAATAGCGCTGAAGAAATATCCTTTTAAGGATTGCCGATAAATCTTCTCCCGGGATTGTTATTGTGTCGCCTACACTAAGTCCTGTAAGCGAAAGAATCTGGTCTTTACCCAGATATTTAATTCCTGTAACATCTATCCCTCCAATAACATATGTCTTTGGCAAATTATAATCTACAACGATTTTTTTATCTTGTGTATTATCCTGAGCAAGTACTCTGAAAGGCGATACTAAAGCTATTGCTAAAATTAGAAATATTGGAAATGACTTCATCTGCACACGGTGTCTGTAAAGTTGCAAATATAGATTTTTATTTGAATTCAAAGTTCTTTTATTTTAGATTATTAACTTGTTCTTCCGTTTTTCCGTATCTCCTCTCTCTTGATGCAAAAACATCGAGAGCTTTCTGGAAGTCAGTTTTGCTAAAATCGGGCCAAAGTACGTCGGTGAAATAAAATTCTGTATAAGCGACCTGCCATAAGAGATAATTGCTTATCCTCTGCTCTCCGCTTGTTCTTATTAAAAGGTCCGGATCGGGGATTCCGGCTGTTGACAAAAAGCCCTCAAATTTTACCTGATTTACCGGAGCGTTTTTCAAAGTATCATCTTTCATATACCTCTCCATAGCCTGAATAATGTCCCACTTTCCGCTGTAGCTCAGAAAAACAATCATGCAAAGACCTTTGTTCGGAGCTGTTTGTTCTTCTGTTGCAGATATTTTTTCTTTAACTCTGTCCGGTAGTTTTGAAGTGTCGCCAATTACCCGGAACCGGACATTATTTTTCATAAGGGTTTTTGTCTCGCCAACAATAGCCTCCACCATAAGTTCCATAAGACCCATAACCTCATCCTGAGGCCTGTTCCAGTTCTCTTCGGAAAAAGCGAAAAGACTCAGATAACCTATCCCCTTTTCTGCTGCAAATTCAGTTGCCTGTCGCACTGCCTCAACGCCGGCCTTGTGACCGAAGATTCTTTTTAGCCCTTGTTTCTTAGCCCACCTGCCGTTGCCATCCATAATGATGGTCACATGTCCTGGAATATTGTTCATTTTTGGAAATTAGCTGTTTCTTCTATCCTCTCCCCAGAGGAGTTTCTCTTTTAACGCCCCAATAAAGCCTGATGCCGGAAGCGAAATGTAGTTCAGGTCAAAATCTGCTTTGGATATGGTAAATTTATCGCCGGAAGAGATATTTATAGTCCTGTTGTCCAAACAAAGTATTGCTCCTGTTTTTCTTGCGGTTACCACTAATTCAATTACTGTATCGTCCGGAACGACAAGAGGCCTGATATTGAGATTATGCGGAGCAATAGGCGCAATTATAAGTGCCTTCGCAGTAGGAAACATTATGGGCCCGCCAATGCTCATTGAATATGCTGTAGATCCCGTTGGCGTTGCAATAACGATTCCGTCCGACCAGTAGGTTGGCAGCTCCATGCCGTTTATTTTAAGTGTCACGGACAGCATCGAAGGGTCCTGCCGCTGAACCGAAACTTCATTTAATGCAAAAGGATACATACAACTGAACTTGTCTGCCGAAGAGACTTTAAGAACCGTTCTCTTTTCAATTTTGTAATCACCTTTAAAAAGCATGTCAATCCATCTGTTGCTTGGTGCAGAGTCTGCGCTGGTTAAAAAACCAAGCCGGCCGAAATTGACTCCGGCAACCGGAAGGTTCCTGTCACGGATGAGTGTAAGTGATTCAAGAAAAGTGCCGTCTCCTCCGAGGCATAAAAAAATATCTATATCCTTTGGAAGATCTTCATGTGAAGAAAATGTTTCTGCAACAGGCAAATTAAGCAGATACTCCTGCTTTGCCTTTTTATAAAACGGCGCAAAAAAGGTAAGCTCCGCCCCTCTCTCCAACAATGCAGCCACAACTAAGCTCAACCTGATGTGCCACTTTGTATCTATACTCCTTGCAAAAATTGCTATCTTCATGATAATTGTCTAAAAGTCGTCAAAAATAAATAAATTTGCATCCATTATGACAAAATTGAGCGTAAATATAAACAAATTTGCCACCCTTCGAAACGCAAGGGGTGGAAATTTACCGGATGTAATCAAAGCTGCACAGGATTGTGAGAGGTTTGGCGCCGAGGGAATAACCGTACACCCCAGACCGGATGAAAGACACATCCGTTATAATGATGCAAGGCAACTCAAGGGAATTCTTAAAACTGAGTTCAATATTGAAGGAAATCCAATTGAAAGCTTTGTTGCCCTTGTTCTTGAAATTCTTCCCGCACAAGTTACTCTTGTACCCGACTCACACGATGTTCTTACATCCAACAGCGGCTGGGACACGAAGAAAAACGGGCTGTTTCTTAAGGATATCTGCTCAATTTTCCGGTCAGCCGGAATAAGAACGTCAATATTTATCGACCCCAACCCGGAAATGATAAAATATGCTGCAGAAACAGGATGTGACAGAATTGAACTCTATACAGAAGCATATGCAAGCGGGTACTCCGGTGGAAGGGAAGCTGCAATTTCGCCGTATGTAAAGGCTGCTGAAACTGCAGTTGAAATGGGTCTCGGAATAAATGCAGGACACGACCTTAGTCTAGAAAATCTCAGGTATTTCTGCGACACAATTCCTTACACGGCAGAGGTCTCAATTGGCCATGCTCTTATATGTGACGCCATATATCTTGGTCTGGAAAATACTATCCAATCTTATCTTAGACAATTAAAGAAATATTAATATATTTGTGTTTTAAATATTATTACAAATGAAAAATGCCTCATTAATTCTGAATTCAGTATTAGCCGTAGCGGTAGTTGTACTTTACGTTCTCTATTTTACATCAAAACCGGGTTCTTCAAGCAGTTCCCAAAGTCAGGGGACAGTTGCTCCGGCCGGAAGTATCGTTTATATCCAGATTGACTCTTTAATGAATCAGTATGATATGTTCAACGACCTCAAATCGGAACTTGAAAGTAAAGCACAGGTTATTCAGGATGACCTCAGCAAGAAAGGAAGAGCATTCGAGCGTGACTATAAAGACTGGGAAGCTAAAATTCAAAAAGGGCTTGTTACACGCGCCCAGGCAGAAACCCAGCAACAACAGCTCGCCATGCGCCAGCAGGAACTTCAGAACTTAAGCCAGCAAAAACAAATGGAGATGGCAGAAGAAGAAAGAGTACTTGTAAACAAAGTAATGGAGTCTCTCCACACTTATCTCAAAGTATACAACAAAGAGAAAAACTTTTCAGTTATCATTAACTCGTCTGCTACAATGAACACTGTATTGCAGGCCGACTCTACCCTTAACATTACATCGGACGTAGTTGCAGGTCTTAACGACGAGTATATCAAAACTAAATCGAAGGGAACCAAATAAGGAACCGAGTGAAAATAGCAATCTTATCCAGCTTTTACCCATACAGAGGTGGGATTGCACAGTTCAATGCCAACATATTTGAAGAACTTGGCAAAAACCATGAAGTAAAAGCTTTTAACTTCAAAAGACAGTATCCGGACCTTCTCTTCCCCGGCAAAACGCAGTATGTAGAGAAGGAGGATACCGCCATTAAGGTTCAAAGCACTTCAATTTTGGACACTGCAAACCCATTTTCATACATCCGGACGGCAAGGGCAATCCGTGAGTGGGAGCCGGATTTGCTCATAATGCGCTACTGGATGTCCTATTTTGCTCCATCTCTGGGATATGTGGGACGGCATCAGCTCAAAAAAACGAAGGTTATTTCTGTTCTCGATAACGTTATCCCGCACGAACAGCATTTCTTTGACAAACCATTTACAAAATACTTTCTGGGCGCTAATGACGCCTTTATTGTTTTATCCGACGCCGTCGGAAGAGATTTGCTTTCGTATAAACCCAATGCAAAATTCATAAGTACGCCCCATCCTCTTTACAACCATTTTGGCGAAAAAATGGACAGGGAGCTGGCAATTGAAAAAATTGGCATTGAAAAGGGTAAAAAAAATATTCTCTTCTTTGGACTGATAAGGGAATACAAAGGGCTGGATATTCTAATCGAGGCTTTTTCCGGCCTTGACGACAGCTTTCAGCTTATTGTAGCCGGAGAACCTTACGGAAGTTTCGACAAATACAGGCAATTGATAGACAATTCCCCGAATAAGGACAGGATAAGGCTTTTCAACGGATATATTGCAGACAGCGATGTTCCTGCTTTTTTTTCCTCTTCCGACATTTGCGTCCTTCCATACCGTTCTGCCACACAAAGCGGAATCAGTGCAATTTCCCTTCATTTTGGATTGCCAATGATTACGACAGATGTTGGAGGATTAAGAGAAGCTATCGAGGGACCCGGAACGGGAATTGTTGTAAAACAACCTGATGCTTCATTAATCAGAGATGCTATTGTTGATTATTTCGAAAACGACAGAATAAGCTATTTTGAGAAAAACATCTCCATTGAGAAGAATGAACTCTCCTGGAGTAAATTTTGCAACAAATTGACAGAGTTTTATAAAACGCTTTAAAGATACATATTTGACATGAAGGCTATAACAAGAACCGAATTCAACTTTAAGAACCAGACCGGCAAATATGTCGGCAAAGTGAGAGATGTATACAGCATAGGTGACAACTACCTTGTAATGATTGCCACGGACCGCATCTCGGCATTTGATGTTGTTCTCCCAAAAGGGATTCCTTATAAGGGACAGGTACTTAATCAGATTGCTTCAAATTTTCTTGACAGAACCTCAGATATAGTTCCAAACTGGAAAATTGCCTCACCTGACCCAATGGTTACGGTAGGGCACAAATGTACCGGATACCCTGTTGAGATGATCATCAGAGGATATCTTACAGGAAGCTCATGGAGAGCTTACAAGTCGGGCGTAAGAGAAATCTGCGGAGTTAAAATTCCCGATGGGATGAAAGAGCATCAGGCATTCGAAAAGCCTATCATTACTCCTACTACCAAGGCAGAAATAGGCGAGCACGATATGGATATCTCGAGGGAGGAGATTATTTCAAGCGGACTTGTAAAAGAAAGTGAATACATTAAACTTGAACAATATGCGCTTGACCTGTTTAAGAGAGGGAGCGAAATTGCAGAAGAAAGAGGCCTGATTCTTGTAGACACAAAATACGAATTCGGCAAAAAGGGAGATGTGATTTATCTTATAGACGAAATACATACACCGGATTCTTCCCGTTATTTCTATAAGGATAGTTACGCGGACCTGTTTGAAAAGGGCCTTCCTCAAAGACAGCTCTCAAAAGAGTTTGTTCGTGAGTGGCTTATGGAAAATAATTTTTCGGGACAAAAGGGTCAGAGTGTACCCGAAATGACAGACGAGATTGTAGGTTCTATTTCCGACAGATATATTGAACTGTTCGAGCATATAACCGGCAAGCCGTTTATCAGAGCGGAATATACCGATGATATATACGAAAGAATAGAAACCAACATAGCAAATATGCTAGCCAGATTATGAAACAATTAACCATTATACTGCTTGTTGCTTTAACACTTTTATCTCCGGCTGTGTACGGACAGTACACACCACCTCCTGTTAAAATATCTACAGAACTTGTAAACAGGGACGGGCTCTCATTTTTTGTTCATCACGTGGAGAAAAAGCAAACTCTTTTTTCAATTGCAAAAGCATATAATGTAGTTGTAAATGTTATTCTGGAAGACAATCCTGCTTTGCGTTCGGGCATTAAGGAAGGCGACCTTGTATATATAAGAAACTCCGCTGCTCCAAAAGAGACGGTTTTACCTGAAACTCCAAAGGAGAATCCTGCGAAAGAGGAAGCTGTTAAAACAGAAATGCTCAAACACACCGTTCGCTGGTACGAAACGCTGGAGTCCATTGCCAAACTATACAATGTATCCGTTGAATCTATTGTTGCGGCTAACTCATTAACCGGCAGCGAGCTTAATACCAGACAAGTCCTTCAGATACCTTCTTCGGAACCGGCAAGCGGTGCAAAAGAGATATCTGCTACATCTGGCTATGTTCCTTTACGGCAAAGTATTTTCAAAGAACATAAATCTAACGGGAATCATACTGTTTCTCTTGTACTTCCTTTTGACAGCAAAAGTTTCGAAACAAATCCGGGCAACAATAATTATCTGGATTTTTATCAGGGATTTCTCCTTGCGGTAAATGATATGCGTGTTAAAGGAATGAGTATGGACCTGCGGGTTTTTGACACTAAAGACTATACAAACTCTTCCATGATTGCACAATCCGGAAGGCTCGACGGATCGGAACTGGTTATTGGTACCGT
>JAAXVX010000355.1 GCA_013335275.1 Bacteroidales bacterium | reverse complement strand
GCTGCGGACCAGCTTGTGATGGCAAAGTGGATTATCCGCACTCTGGCATATCAATACGGACTGGATGTTACTTTTGCGCCAAAGATTACTGTGGGTAAAGCAGGCAGCGGCCTCCATTTTCATACAAGGATGATGAAAGACGGGAAATCTGTAATGATAGATGACGGTGTATTATCCGATACAGCAAAAACAGCTATTGCCGGCTATATGAAATGTGCATCCTCTCTTACTGCATTCGGGAATACAAATCCTACATCATATTTCCGTCTTGTACCTCACCAGGAGGCACCAACCAGTATTTGCTGGGGAGACAGAAACCGTTCCGTTCTTGTCCGCGTTCCGCTGGGATGGCTCGGGAATACAAATATGATATCAATTGCAAACCCGAACGAACCTTCTGACAATAACGAAGGAGCAGACAAACAAACTGTTGAGATGCGCTCACCGGACGGTTCGGCAGATATATATCAAATGCTCGCCGGTCTTGTTGTTGCCGCAAGAACAGGATTTGAAATGAAAAACCCTCTTGAGGTTGCCAAAAAGTGTTATGTTGATGTAAACATACATGAGAAAAAGAATGAGAAGCAGTTAAATGCTCTTGAGCAACTCCCCTCATCCTGCTACGAATCGGCTGTTGAACTGGAAGCTAAAAGGGCTATTTACGAGAAGGACGGAGTTTTTGACAAGCACCTTATCGACGGGATAATTTCCAAACTGAAATCATACGACGACAAAAATATTCGTGAAGAAGTCAGGAACAATCCTGAAAAAATGGCAGAACTGGTTGAAAGATACTATCACTGCGGTTAATTCCCCAGTTCGGACAAAAATTTGATTCTCACGAGCCTTATTTCGTCTTCGGTATAACCTTTACCAAGCTCTTCCGTTGCCTCTTTAAGCGAGTCGGAAACCGCCTCTGTTCTGAAGTATTGATAAATTTCATCCACTTTATCATCGTCAATTGTCTGGCGGATAAAGTAGTCTATGTTTATTTTTGTTCCTGAATTTACAATTGCCTCAAGCTCGTTGAGAATGTCCTCCATCTCAATACCCTTGGATTCGGCAATATCTTCAAGCGGAAGTTTTCTGTCAATCCCGTTAATAATATGTACTTTAATGGCAGACTTGTTTACAACCGATTTTACAACCAGGTCCATTGGCCTGTCTATCTCATTCTCCAAAACATATTTTGCAATGAGTTCAACAAACTCTTTCCCGAATTTTTTAGCTTTCCCCTCTCCAACTCCCTGACAATTCTTTAATTCGTCAATATTCAAAGGATACAGAAGCGACATATCATCAAGGGACGGGTCACTGAATATAACGAATGGAGGCAGATTTAATTTTTTTGAAACAGAGTGTCTTAAATCCTTAAGCAAAGACAACAGAGCTTCATCTCCGCCACCCCCTGAGGCCCTTGTGTGACCTGGAGTGGAAGTTTCGTCATCGTCTTCGGATTCAACGAATTCTCTGTCTTCAATTAGCATTATAGTATATGGATTCTCAAGAAACTTAAGCCCTTCGGGGGTACAGGAAATTAATCCGTATTTTTCAATATCCTTGAAAAGAAGGTGATGTATGAGCGCTTGTCTTATTACCGCCATCCAGAACTTTATACCCTTGGATTTCCCGATCCCGAACAGTTCCAGTTTATGATGGTTGTACGATTTAATAATTGAATTCGTCACCCCCGCCATAATATTTGCAAGGTGTTCCGTCTTAAACTGTTCTTTCATTGTAGAGATAAGCTCCAGCACCAGTGCTACGTCATCTTTCCCATCGAACTGTTTTTTCGGGTAAAGACAGTTGTCGCAGCTTCCGCAATTGTCTATATAATAATCCTCCCCAAAATAGTTAAGCAACACTTTTCTCCTGCAAAGGCTTGACTCTGCATATGATACGGTTTCCATGAGAAGCTGCCGTCCAATCTCCTGCTCGGAAATTGGTTTTCCCTGCATAAACTTTTCAAGTTTTTGAATATCCTTGTAAGAGTAGAAAGCAATGCACTGGCCCTCACCTCCATCCCGTCCGGAGCGCCCGGTTTCCTGATAGTAACTCT
>JAAXVX010000354.1 GCA_013335275.1 Bacteroidales bacterium | reverse complement strand
CATTGCGGGACAAAAAGCAGTTATTGACTATTCGCTATGCAATAATTGCGGGCTTTGTATGGATTATTGCCGGTTCGATGCCATTTCCCTCTTCGGGGGAAAGATTGCAATTAACGAAGTTTTATGCGACGGCTGCAAGCTCTGTTACCGGACCTGTTCCGTGAAAGCTATTAGTATGATAGAAAACAATAAAAGCAGAATGTACTCAGGTACATTTAGAAATGGTAAAATGGTATATGGACGTTTAGCTCCTGGCGAAGAAAACTCTGGAAAGCTGGTAAATATTGTGAGGGAAAAGGCTAGACAGATATCAAAAGCTTATAACATTGAAAACATAATCATAGACGGTCCTCCGGGAATAGGATGCCCGGTAATATCTTCAATTACTGGAGCAAATAATGTTGTAATTATTACAGAACCAACTATCTCAGGCTTGCATGATTTAATGAGGACAATAGAAATTACATCCATGTTTAATCTTAAAACATGGGTAATAATAAACAAATATGATCTTAATCCGGAACTGTCTAATGATATTGAGAAATATTGTTCAGACAGGGATTTAAATTTTGCCGGGAAATTAAGTTTCGACCCGAAAGTGGTTGAGGCAATGGTAAAATGCGAAAGTATAGTTGAATACGATCCTGCTTCTGAAATCAGCATACAAATATTAAATATATGGAAAAAAATTAATTCAAATTAAAAAATATGGATAATAATACAATTCAAAACACGGCTCTTCCTAATATTAAAAATATTATTATTATTGCCTCTGGTAAAGGTGGAGTTGGTAAATCTACTGTTGCTGCCGGGCTTGCAGTCTCTTTGGCATTGGAAGGATATTCTACCGGTTTTCTTGATGCTGATATTTACGGCCCTTCTGCTCCGGCACTATTTAATTTAATGTGTGAAATGCCCGATGTAGAACTTATTGGTGGAAAAAATTATGTGACACCATTTACAAATTATGGCGTTAAAGTAATGTCTATTGGTTTTTTTATTGATCCGAATGAGGCAGTTATATGGAGAGGTCCAAGAGCATCGAGTGGACTTACCCAGCTTCTAAAGGATACAAATTGGGGAGAGCTTGACTATCTGATTATTGACACACCTCCGGGAACAGGTGATGTTCATATAACCCTGTTGCAGAATTTCTCGCCTACAGGAGTAATAGTGGTAACGACACCTCAGGAGATGGCCCTTTCGGACGTTAAAAAGGCGATAAACATGTATAGTGACAAGCAGATAGGTATCCCAATAATAGGTGTTGTCGAAAATATGTCATGGTTTACTCCTGTTAATCATCCCGATGAGAAATACTATATTTTTGGAAACGGAGGAGGTGAAAGGCTGGCCAAAGAATTTAAGGTACCACTCCTTACCCGGATTCCAATGAACGAAAAAATGTGTAAAAGTTGCGATACCGGTAAAATGGATGAGCTTTTTTCGGATTCAGCCATAAAATCGGCATTTGCTGAGCTTACCGACAGTATACTATAATACTATAAATGGTCGGTTTTTTTCTATAATATAACAGGAGAAATAGGCTATGAAATTATTAGAAAAGTTACAGAAAGATATCCGCTTCAATGAAGGGCTCAATGCCTGCATAAATTGTGGGGTTTGTACTGCAATTTGTCCTGCAGCACAATTCAGCAATTATGATCCTCGAATGATTGTCAACACAGTCCAGGATGGAGATGAATCAGAAATTGAGAACCTTTTAAAAAGCGATACTATCTGGTATTGCGGAGAATGTCTCTCTTGCAAGACAAGATGTCCTAGGGGAAATACCCCCGGTTACATTATACAAGCACTTCGTGCTCTTTCAATTGATACCGGAATGTTTATAGAAAGCAGCCAGGGCCAAAAACAATTGGCAATAAAGCGAACAGTTGGTGACCACATTCTAAAATACGGGTATTGCGTATATATAGATGAAGTAAATACCGATATGTACCCCGAACAGGGTCCTGTGTGGGATTGGTTAAAGAAAAACCGGGTTGATTTATTAGAAAGACTGGGAACTAAGTATAAAAAAGAGGAGAGTGGAGCACTAAGA
>JAAXVX010000353.1 GCA_013335275.1 Bacteroidales bacterium | reverse complement strand
GGAAATCCGGAAAAATCCGATTATTGGTATCTGGACTGCTCTGCGGCAACTGAAAATATTCTGCTTGCTGCACATTCGCTTGGTTTAGGCGCCGTATGGACCGCAGGTTATCCCTATGAATCAAATATGAATAAAATTGCAACCGCCCTCTCGATTCCGCTTCCATACAGGCCGCTTTGTCTCATTCCAATCGGATACCCAAAAGGCGAAAACAAACCAAAGGACAAATGGAACCCTGCCAAGCTTCATCTGAATAACTGGTAAATATTCATATATGAGGGCAGTCGCTTTTTTTCTTTTCCTGCTGATTTTTCAACCGGCATCCGCACAGTTTTTCAGGGGCAGAGTAGTCGATAAAGCCGGTCTCCCGGTTCCTGATGCAACTATTTACATAAACGAACTCAAGTCGGGCATCACTGCAGACAACCGCGGTGAGTTTCAGACACAGCTTGCTTCCGGAACCTACAACTGCGAAGTATCTTCTCTCGGATACAAACGGGAGAAGTTTTCATTTGAGATGAAAAATGAAGACGTTCGTAAAACGATAACCTTGCAGGAAATTGTTTACGAACTCAAAGAGGTTCATTTTACCGGCAGGGGAGAGGACAGAGGGAATGCAATAATGCGAAAAGCCATTTCCCGGGCTCCTTTTTTTCGCTATCAGGTAAAAGAGTATGAGGCGGAATCCTATTTAAAGGGAACAATGAAAATAACGAGGATTCCGGCTGTTGCGAAACTTCAGTTTAAGAAGAATGAAATCAGCATGATTCTCAATAAGCTGTTTCTTGTAGAATCAATCTCTACAATAGCATTCAAGGCTCCAAACAACTACGTGCAAACGATAAAAGCATTTTCCAGCACAATTCCGGATGAAATAAATCCAGGAGATTACTCTTTACTCATGAAATCGAGTATCTATGAACCCGAATTTTTCGGAATGGTATCGCCGTTGTCTCCTGATGCACTCATTTATTACCGGTTTGTTTATCAGGGCATAACAAATGAATCAGGCAAAGTGGTGAACAAGATTCTGGTGGTTCCTCAAAAGGGAAATTCTAAACTCATGGCGGGTCATATCTATATTGTAGACGAGACCTGGAATGTAAGCTATGTTGAGATGGTTACGGCAAGATCCGGCATTAAAGCCAATATTAAAATAAACTTCAACGAGGTAAAAGAAAATGTTTTTTTACCCACAGGCTATAATATTGGGGTGAATCTGGACATACTTGGTGTAAATGGTGAGGGACGTTACTACTCTTCAATAAAGTACAAAAATATTCATGAAAACAATGCGGTACAGGCAAAAATGCTGGAAAGCAAGCCATTAAAAGATAAATTGTCGAACAGGGAAGCTTCAAAAATTGCAAAGGCAAATCAAAGGATAGTGGATCCGCCCAAAGAAGAAAAGCAAAGTCTCGAAATAAAGGTAATTCCTTCCACTACAAAGGTTATTGTTGATTCTTCCGCAAAAAGGATGGATTCTACATACTGGCTTTCGGTCAGGAAACTGCCTCTGAGAGAAGACGAAGTTAAGGCCTACAAATCGGTTGATAGCTTAAAGATTGAGTATAAGCAAATTAAGCTAGAGGATTCAATAAGAGATCAGAATGGAGGAAGAGGAGGAAAACCAATTGACCAGATTCTTTTTGGACATAAATATAATATCGGAAAAAAATGGCGCTTCTCTTTTGGCGGAGTAGCCAGGATTGTAGGAGACTTCAATTTTGTGGACGGATACCAGTTTGGCCAAAATATTTCGCTTGAATACTTCCCTGGAAAAGGAAGAAGTTTGAAAATCAGTCCTTTGGCATATTATTCTACAGAAAGGAAGACCTTATTGTGGCAGACAGATATTAATTATAAGTATGCAAAACTGAAAGACGGGAAATTAAATCTGTCCGTGGGGAATATTACTTCTGATATCAGTTCAAACCCGGGAACCAGCAGGTTTATTAACTCATATACATCATTTTTGTTTGGATGCAATCCTGTTAAATTCATGTCAAAAAAATACATTGAACTTAGCAACAGCATTGATATTGCAAACGGATTCAGAGGAGATTTTGCAGTTTCTTATCAGGA
>JAAXVX010000352.1 GCA_013335275.1 Bacteroidales bacterium | reverse complement strand
TGGTAACCTATGTCTTTCAAATCAAGAATCGCCTGTACTCTTCTATCCCATGAATGAAGGGCGTTTTTAGGGTGAATTTTCGAGTATAAGCCGGGATTCGAACTCTCTATCCGAAGCAGGTACCTATGCGCTCCTGCATCAAACCACTCCTCAAATATCTCCCTGCTCTGTTCTCCGAGTGAAAGAGTAATTCCCATTTCCCCATTTGTAATCTCTTTGATCTTTTTTACCAGACGGGTAACCCTTGCAGTAAAAGGCCGGGATGTTCTTTCTCCTGCCTGTAAAACCAGAGAGCCGTATCCGGAATCCCTTGCAAACAATGCAGATTCAATAACCTGGTCATCTGTGAGGTCATATCTGAAAACATTTTTATTATCGTGTCTTATACCGCAATAGAGGCAATTCTTGCAGCATCTGTTTGACAGTTCAATAAGACCTCTTAGAAAAATCTTGCTGCCAATATTCTCTACCTTTACATTGTATGCCTCTTGTGTAATCTTCTCTATATTTCCGGGATTCTGCTCTTCAAGGATTGCAAGAATCTCTTCTTTAGTACTTATATCTCTTAATTTCATTCAGCCTTTTTTAAAAATGGAGCAATTGCCCTTTCGTATATTCCAACGCACCATGCAATTGTCATTCCGTAGTTTGTAACGGGTATTGAATTCTTAACAGCAGGGCTCAGCCTCATCATAAGCTGCCTCTGAGTTATCATGCACCCTCCGCATTGCACGACAAGCGCATAATCCTTTATGGGCGAAGGAATATTGTCAAGACCTGCCACAACATCGAAATCAATTTTCTTTCCTGTTCTGTTCATAATGAGTCTTGGTATCTTAACGCGGCCAATGTCGTCGCAGGAACTGTGATGCGAACAGGATTCCAGAATAAGGATTCTGTCTCCGTCCTTAAGGTCATCAATTTTTGGCGTGCCCTTGAGGTAGTTTTCAAAATCGGCCTTGCTTCTTGCAAGCAATACGCTGAATCCGGTAAGGGGAATGTTTGCAGGAACAGATTTGGAAACAAGTTCAAAAGCCTGGCTGTCTGTAACAATGAGCTTGACTTTCTTGTTGTTGCCTTTAAAATAATTTTCAAGGGCAGCGGGCTGAAGAACAACAGCTACCCCTTCCCTGTCAAGTATATCACGGATTGCATTTACCTGCGGAAGAATTATCCTTCCCTCCGGTGCTTCGCTGTCTATTGGAACAACCAAAACAACCAGATCATCTTTTTCCACCAGGCCCTCGAAGAGTCCTTTTTCGGCGAAAGGAGATTGTGACAGTCCTTTTACAATGAGCGATGTGAGCTGCTCAACGGCAATTTTTTGCTCCTCTTCGTCCAGCATTCCGCTGGAGAATTCAAGAACATCAAACCCGTGCTTTGCAGAAATTTCCAGCGCAAGCTCTTTGTCCATTGATATTATATCCGACTGGTTATGAACGATAATTACAGGGATGTTATTCTCCTTAAATCGTTCCAGCAGTTCGAGTTCGAAACTCCCTATCTCATTATTTGTGTAAAGAAGGATTGCAAGGTCTATCTGAAGTATAACCTGCCTGGTCTTTGCAATTCGCTGCTCGCCCAGGTCCCCTTCATCATCTATGCCCGCTGTATCAATAAACACACATGGGCCTACTCCAAAAATTTCCATCCTCTTTTTTACAGGGTCGGTTGTAGTTCCGGGAGTCTCCGAAACGATAGCAACCTGCTCGCCTGAGAGGGTATTAATGAGAGAACTCTTACCGGAGTTTCTCCTTCCAAATACTCCAACAAATTTAGCTTTACTCATAAAACAATGTTATTATCCGAAAATTTTTAGAATTAGATAATTCTTCTTTCCAAAGATATAAATATTGCCCGAATATTGAAATATCCCCTATTTTTGAAATTACATAACACATTGGAAAACAAAATAAAAATGAAAAAAAAGGGAAGAAGAATCGTGTTTTGGGCAGTAGTTGCAGTTGTCGTTTTACTTGTATTTGCGGTTGCAATGAACTGGGGCTCGTTCGCTGAAGGGTTTGAGGCAGGCGGAAGGCTTGCGGAGTAAAGAATTTGAGGCATGCAGAAGGCTTGCGGAGAAAGGATTTGGGGAGAGACGCTGCTTAAGCGGC
>JAAXVX010000074.1 GCA_013335275.1 Bacteroidales bacterium | reverse complement strand
GTTTTCTCAAATTTGTAGTTGGCAAGACCATCCCGCTCTTCTGGATTCCCGCGCACACAATTACTTTCATGCTCCCCGACCAATACAAAGTGCTTTTTGCGGCATCCCTTTCTATCGTTTTAGGGCTGATACTTTCATACGCCAAACTGCGCAATCAAAAAATAGATTCGTAAACACCAATATAACAAGCAGAACAGGGCATCCGGCGGCGAATTGAAGATCTTAGCGCATAAACATAACATTGCCACCTAATTGATGAGGGCGATTCGGCCGGACGCAGCGAAGCGTAGGAGGACGCACAAGCCCGAAACAATTAGGTGGCAGTGTATAGATGGCAGAGATAAAAACGCAATTCGCTGCCGGAGATACTATTTCTTCTTAGCCTCTTCCACAAGATGCTTGAAAATACCAAGAAACGTATCTATACCATTTGAGGTGAAAACTTCCGGATGGAACTGAACTCCAAACACTCTTGTGCTTCCGATTTTCTCAATAGCTTCAACAACACCGTCTTTTGACCTTGCTGTAACGCGGAATCCGGGAGCGATGTCCTTTACACCCTGATGGTGAAAAGTATTTACAACCACTGTGTCCAGATTGATTTGTTTATTGAGCAGCGAGCCCTTTTCGATTTGAATAGAGTGGGTTCCGTACCAGCCCGGTGCTTTTTGGCTGTGTTTAATTGAATAGCCTTTAAACTGAGAAGGAAGGTCCTGATAAAGAGAGCCACCGAATGCAACATTCAGAAGTTGTTCCCCGCGGCAAATTCCAAGAACAGGAAGTCCTTTGGCAACGGCCATTCTTATCAGCATTACATCAAAAGCGTCCCGTTTTGGAGCAATCTCTCCCTGTGCGGGAACTGGCTCTTCGCCAAACCATTTAAGAGGGTCCACATCCTCGCCTCCGGTCATTATTATACCGTCTACCCTTTCAAGCATTCCTGCAATAAGTTCCGGATCTTCTGTAATTGGAAGTACTACCGGAACACCGCCTGCGCGGATAACAGAGTTCACATATGTAAGCTGTGTGGAAGTGTTTGTACCGTCACCCATGGTAGAAGAGATGCCAATTACGGGCTTTTTGCCGTTCTGGGCAAACACAGATGCTGCAATCAGAACGAAAACGAAAAGAGTGCAAAGTTTTTTCATGTTTTTTGTTTTTTGATCCCTCGGTTTTCGTGTTAAAACCAAGAGATTCATATAGTTAGTAAATATGTTAATGTTTGATAAAGCATTGTTAATTAGTGAATTAACACGAAAACCGAGGGATTAGAGCCTGTTCCACTTTCCGAAATTCTCGCCATATCCAAAGTTGATATCAATGGATGAGGCCGGGGTTTTCCCGTCTCCGTTGAGTTCAAATGTAATTGGGAACCCGTGCCCGTCGCTGCGGAAAGTGTAATCATTCCCGTTTTTGTGGGTCAGTTTGTGCTTCCACCCTTGTGGCCCTACGGTAATATACAAATCTTCCCCTTCAAGGGTAACCACTGCCTTTCCAAAAAGTTCCCCCTTGTCATAAACACCTGTCAGCAAAGCTTTATCCGGAGCAGGTTTGACAACAAGTTCCTTTTTTTGTTTGACTGCTTTTAACGCTCCTTCTTTTGACGATTTTTTCCAGCTCTCAAAGTACTCATTACTGTAATCCTTTGTTGGATAACCCTTATACAAATCAATCAGCCTGCGCATCAGTGCATATCTCGGACTGTCCGGAGCCTCTGAATTTACAAGAACAACGAGTCCCAGGTTAAGTTCGGGAACGAAAGCGGCTAATGTTGTAAAGCCCCATGTTGTGCCTGTGTGGAAATACAATCTGTAGCGGCTGTTTTGCTCAATGAACCAGCACTGTCCGTATAATGTTGTGCGGGTTGAGTCCTGCGAAGTTATTGTTTGTCCTCTGTGAAGGTAGTTCATGTTTTTACGGCTGATTACCTCTTTGCCGTTTACCATTCCCTTATCCAGATGGAACTGAACATATTTTGCCATATCGGCCGCCGATGAAACAACAGAACCTGCCGGGCCAACAACTGTGAGCCAGAAAGGAGCCTGCTCTTCGCCATACATAGCTTTGATGGAAAGCGAATCTGTCCATGTTGTGTCGTTAACGATTGCCCCTTTTTCATAGTTTAGTTCGTGAGGAACCGATACATTTTTTGCAGCAAGGAAGCCGTCGCCGTTAAGTGTGCTGTTAACCATTCCCACAGGCATAAAAACTCTCTCCCTCACATTGTCTTCCCAGCTTTTGCCGGTGAGCTTTTCAATAATCTTCTGAGCAATTATGAATGTAATATTGTTGTATTCGTATGCTCCGCGGAAACTGTATCCCGGTTTTAGAAGCGGAAACATTTTGTACACATCGTCCCTTGTATAGCCAAGATTCGGGATGTATGTTCCCTGCTGACCTTTAATGCCGGTGCGGTGAATCATGATATCCTTAACCTGAATGTTCTCCTCTACCCACTTGTCATAAAGCTTAAAATCAGGAAGAATATTCTTTACGGTGTCGTCCCATTTGATTTTACCTTCGTCAACCAAAGATGCCATTACAGCAGCGGTAAACGATTTGGAAACCGACCCAATCTGGAAAACAGTATTTTCATCTACAGGCAATTTGCCATTGATGTCCTTCACTCCAAAACCCTTTGCGAATATAAGTTTACCGTCTTTCATAACAGAAACTGCCATTCCGGGAATCATCCACTCTTTTTGCACCTTGCCCACATAGGATTCAAATTCCTTTATGATTTGTTCATTTGTTGGAGCTACAACTGCCGGCGGGGCAACAGGAGCTGCAGGTTTCGCAACAGGTTTAGCCGCAACCGGTTTTTTGACCGTTTGGGGATTAGTATTTGTTTGCGCAGATAAATTGGTAGAAATTGACAGTACAAAAGCGAGTGTCAGAGATGAAATTAAAATCAGAGGGGTTTTCATATTTAATTATATCAGGTTTTCTTTCTTAAAATGCCGCAGGCATTGCACACACACAACACAAAGATAATTATATTTGTAAAGTAATAATCAATTTCAGAAGGGGATGGCAAAGGTAAAAAAGGGGTGGTTCTGCACATCGTGTGGCAACGAAAGTGCAAAGTGGCTGGGCAGATGTCCCGCCTGTGGAGAGTGGAATACTATGCAAGAGGAGATTATAACAAAAGACACCTCTTCCGGCGGATCGAGAGGGTCCGGATTTTTTTCTTCCCGTACGTCGAAACCCGAACCTTTATCGGCAATAAAATTTTCCGAAGAGGAGCGTATTTCCCTTGGAAATGCAGAGCTTGACAGGATTCTTGGCGGCGGACTGGTGGAGGGTTCCGTTATTCTCATTGGCGGAGAACCCGGAATTGGGAAGTCTACCCTATCTCTTCAGATACCTCTTCACTGCCCGAATCTTAAAACTCTTTATGTTTCGGGAGAGGAGAGCGCAAGGCAGATAAAACTCCGCGCACAAAGGCTCGGCGGCGACGATTCCAATTGCCTTATCCTAAGCGAAACACTGCTGGAAAACATTCTTAATCAGGCAAAAGAAACCGACCCCCAGCTCATTATAATTGACTCAATTCAAACAGTATATTCCCAGATTCTCGAAAGTTCACCGGGTTCTGTAACTCAGGTGCGCGAATGTGCCGCAATGCTGATGAAATATGCAAAAGAGACAAATACTCCCACGATTCTCATCGGCCACATTACAAAAGACGGAAGTATAGCGGGGCCAAAGGTTCTGGAACACATTGTTGACGTTGTTCTTCAGTTTGAAGGGGATACCAGGCATTCATACAGAATTTTGCGAAGCATAAAAAACAGGTTTGGGTCAACTGCCGAACTTGCCATCTTTGAGATGATAAATACCGGGCTTCGCGAAGTGAGTAACCCTTCCGAAATGCTCATCCCCATGCACGGAGAGAATCTTTCCGGAATTGCAGTTGCTGCCATGCTGGACGGAACACGGCCATTCCTTATTGAGACTCAGGCTCTGGTGAGCACAGCCGCATACGGAACTCCTCAGCGTTCGGCCACCGGCTTTGACGTCAGGCGCACAAACATGTTGCTTGCCGTTCTTGAGAAAAGGGCCGGATTCAAACTTTCCGTAAAAGATGTTTTTCTGAATATGGCCGGTGGCCTCAAAGTAACCGACCCTGCCTGTGACCTGGCTGTTGTATGCTCAATTCTCTCTTCCAACTTTGATGCGCCAATTTCGCAACGATATTGCTTTGCCGCAGAGGTTGGGCTTAGCGGGGAAATTCGTCCCGTTAGTCAGATTGAGCGGCGGGTTGCCGAGGCCGAAAAACTTGGATTCGAGAAAATCTTCATCTCCTCTTTTGGCAAGCCAAACGGCTCTTCCACCAACGCTTCCCTGAGCTCTGCAAAAAATGCATCTGCAGCAAAACTTAAAAACAAAATTGAAGTAGTAGCCGTTCAGGACATCCCCGAACTTGTGAGAAAACTGTTCAAATAAAATCTTCGCGTAAGTTTTTTCACCTCCCGGTCATCCGTGGACTCAACCGCTCACCTCTTGGGCCAACCATTCACCCCTGGGGTGGCCGTGGTCGTGGCTGGTGTGGCTGGTGCTGCGGGTGGGTGGAGCACTACAAGAAGAACAGCGCTACCCCTCCAACACTGAGCACTGCTCCTGCGAGCTCAACCAGTGTGATTTTCTTTTTATAGAACAAGATATACGGAATGAGTATAATTATGGGGGTTGTTGCCATAATTGTTGATGCTATGGCAGTATTTGTATACTGAACAGCCATAAGCGAAAGAGAAACCCCTACAAACGGGCCGAATATGGCACCCATAAAGGTTGCACCCATTGCCTTTTTATCTTTGATACCGGCCCACACGGTTCCGGTCCTGCGAGTAATAAGGATTATCACGGCAAAACCAATTGCACCCGATATAATCCGCATTTGTGTTGCTGCAAAAGGAATGTAAGAGGCGACTTCTGTTCCCTTTGCTGCAATTGAATAGTGGTTCATCCCTATTTTGCTCAGCACAATGCCAAAGCCCTGCCCCAGCGCAGCTCCAATTCCAAGTAAAATCCCCTTTAGCGGCAAATTAAGTTCAACATTTGGCATCAGTTTACCTAAAATGTTCTTTCCGCCGTTTACAACTCCGTATATGGCGCCTTTCTTCTCAACTTTCTCTTCTTCGTCTTTACTCGTTACAACGGCCATATCACTCACTCCGGCAACTATTGCATTATCCTCAATCTTTGACCCGCCCCTCTTTAGAACAGAAATAGCGATACCCAAAAGCGTAACAGTCATACCCACAAACCCCATTGGAGAAAGTTTTTCCCCAAGAAGAAGCCATCCAAAGAAAGCAGCAAAAGGGGGAGCAAGCGTCATAAGAAGCTGACCAAATCTCGCAGTGATGATTGTATACGAATAAAACAGACAGAAGTCCCCAAACACAAACCCAACAAGTCCGGACAGAGACATCCATATCCAGGTGCCGGTATCTGCGTTTTGAGGGATGTACGACCCCGTGGTGAAGTAAAGCATTGTACCAAGAAGGAAAAAACCGAAAAAGAGCCTTAGCAGGTTCACAACTAAAGAGCCGATTCTTTTACCGGCAAATTCAAAAAACAGAGCCGTGAAAGTCCAGGAGACCGCAACGGAGATTGCTATTAGTTCACCAAAGTTTTGCATTCCTATTATTTAAAGAACGCAAATGTAAGAAATAAAATGACCACATAGTTACACCAGATAACACAGTTTTCCCCAGGGGAAATTTGTTATTATGCTGGTATTCAAAGCATTGTTCTTGAATTGAAAAATAAATAAACTCCTGATTAAATGCACTTTAACAAATTTCCCCTGGGGAAAAGCCTGCTCTGGGTACCCTAGGTGGTAATATAAAGAGCGGCAAAATTTGCCGCTCTTTACTATAAATTACATTTCCGGACGAGACTCTAAACTGACTGAACAGCCTTAGGATCCGAACCGTATTGGTTGTCTCCAACATCTCCTTCCTTCAGGAAAAGAATCAGCAACCAAATAAATCCGATAACCGGAATAAGAATAAGAAGAATGTAGAAGCCGGATTTGTTTATGTCGTGCAACCTTCTGAAGCTTACTGCAAGAGAAGGAATGAGAACGAAAAGAGAGTAGAGACCACCGATTATGCTAAATGTCCACATTGCCCAGTCCAGCAATCCTAATACGGCAGAAAAAATTGCGTTAAAGAGCATGAATATCCAGAATTCGGTTCTTCTTGCGCGGCCTTCGAAGCCTGCATAGTTTCTTAAAACTTTCAAATACCACTCCATAGTTTTTAGGTTTAAGGGTTTACTCACCAAATTTAGAATATAAATACCGTAATTCCAAGTGCCCAGGTTTTCCCCAGGGGAAATTTGTTATTACGCTGGTATCCATGATGTTGTGAATGTTTTTAAAAACAAACAAACGGCTGATTAACTGCATTTTAACAAATTTCCCCTGGGGAAAAGCCACGGGTACTCCGGGGGTGGGCCTGGTGCCGGGCTACAAGTACTCGTCGTATGCTGCCATATCGAGCAATCCGTGACCGGAAAGGTTGAACAGAATTACTTCGCTGCGGCCTGCTTCGCGGGCCTTTAGGGCTTCGCGGATTGTAACGGCAATTGCATGACAGGATTCCGGTGCAGGAATTATCCCCTCGGTGCGGGCAAAAAGGAGTCCGGCATTAAAGGTTTCGGTCTGTTCCACAGCAACGCTGTTTATAAAACCATCTGCCTTAAGCTGGCTCACAAGCCTTCCGCCGCCATGATACCTCAGCCCTGCTGCGTGAATCTGATCCGGCGCAAAATCATGGCCAAGTGTGTACATGGGAATAAGCGGTGTCATCCCGGCGGTATCTCCAAAGTCATATTCAAGAACACCCTTTGTGAGTTTTGGACATGCGGCCGGTTCGGCAGCAATGAATTCCACCAAAGCCTTCTTACTTCCGGCCGGAGAGGTAAACCTGTGCCTTAAGAACGGGAAGGAAATTCCGGAGAAATTTGAGCCCCCTCCAAAACAAGCGATAATTTTGTCGGGATATTCACCTGCAAGCTCCATCTGTTTTTCGGCCTCAAGCCCTATTATTGTCTGATGAAGGAGCACATGGT
>JAAXVX010000351.1 GCA_013335275.1 Bacteroidales bacterium | reverse complement strand
CGAAAACGCCATTGCCGTTTCATCAAAAACAGTACGGCCGTCTTCGGTCATCAGATGCTGGGGCAGATATGCAATTACAGAGTCCTTTGGAGCAGATATGACACCTCTTGTGGGTTGCCTCGCTCCTGCAAGAATTTTAAGCAGAGTAGACTTGCCTGCTCCGTTTTTCCCCATAAGGGCAATCCTGTCTTTGTCGTTGATTACAAAAGAGATATTCTCGAACAATATACTCCCGCTAAACTCAACGCACAATCCGTCACATGAAACCATTCAGTAAATTTTAGGCCGCGAAAGTACGTAAAAAAGTCGAGAGGACACTCAAAATTGAGGAATGCTATTTCACATTTGACAAAGCTTTTTCAACATCATTCACATTGACGAGCGTGACATTGAATTTATGATATCGTAAAACTGTCATGTCTTTTAATCCCGAGCCGGTGAGAATTGTAACAACAGTTGCTGTTTTTTCTATTTTCCCCGATTCTCTCAGCTTTTTTATTGCATAAAGGGGAGTTGCCGATGCCGGCTCAACAAAATAACCCGATTCTGCCAGCAGTTTCTGAGATTCAATTATTTCATCTTCGGTAACGCTCTCTGCCAGCCAGCCGTATTTATATGCTTTGTGTATGATTTCGTCGCCGCCCATGGGATTTCCGGTTGTTATGGCTTCGGCAACAGTGTGGAAATTCGAAAAAGGAACAACATGTTTCTTCCCCTCTTTTATTGCGCTCACAATAGGGCTGTTATTCATTGCCTGGACTATTATCATTTTTGGAATTTTACTGATAATTCCTGCAATAAACAGCTCATTATAACCCTTAAATATCCCCCTTATGTGTCCGCATGCAGAAGTTGGGATAGCTATGTAATCCGGAATGCCACCATTCATCTGCTCATACATTTCAAAAGAGGTGAGCTTATATCCTTCAACGCGAAAAGGGCCGTTGCCTGATACAATTCTCAAATTCATTTTTTTTGCCAGGCTCAGAATCTGCTTTTTCATATCCGAGTAGTCGGGAGCTATGATTTTCATCACTGTTGCCCCGTGAATACCCATTGACATAACTTTTTCCTTTGGAGTGAATTCCGGTACAAATACAATTATTTTAATTCCGGCCTTTGCGCCATAGGCAGAGATTGAACTCCCCATGTTTCCTGTGGAAATTGTTGCGCTTACATTTTCGCCCATCTCTTTAGCCATGGCAATACAGGCAAATGAGCCCCTGTCCTTGAAGCTCCATGTGGGATTCTGAGTCTCGTTCTTAATATACAGGTTATCCAGCCCCACAAAATCGAGAAGCTTTTTATCTGCTTTTATGAGAGCCGTGTTTCCTTCTCCCAGAGAAACAGATTCATCAATATCCGAGAAAGGAAGAAAATCGCTAAACCTCTCCCATAGATTTTTTCCGGCCTTAATTCCTGCATTTTCAAGTCCGTCAATTCGAACCTCAAGAGACTCTCCGTTATCGGCAAATTCCTCTATCCTGTCAAAGGAATATTCGAGATTTGTTATTGTAGAAACAAGCTTTATTCCCTTTTTCATTTTAAAAAAATTATAGGGGTAATGTGCGATTCTTCAAATGTACAAATTGTAGAAAAATAAACTTAATATTGTATTATAATTCTTCACCTAAACTTCTTCCAATATGAAAAAACTTGTAATCGGAATTCTGGTTTCGCTTCTATTGATTGCGTCCTTAAGCTATTCTGCCTGTGGACAAAATAAACTTGACACTCTATTGCCCTTAAGAGGTTTTTGCATTGCCCTTCCATCTCCCGACAATCTTGATGAGTTTATAAATTTCATTAAAACAGAGCTTGCTCCCAGGAATGTAAACACTCTGGTTTTAAGAGTCGAATACAAATATAAATTCAAGAGTCACCCTGAGCTTATTGATACTCTTGCCCTTTCGAAAAGGGAGGTCAGGAAAATATTAAAAGTGTGCAGGGAGAATAATATCAAAGTAATCCCGCTCATAGACCTTCTTGGCCACCAGTCCGGAAGCAGAGGACCCGGTAAACTTTTAAAGGTATATCCTCAGTTTGACGAAACCCCAATGCCAAAAGTGCCAGATACAGCCAAAATTGTAATGAACGGATTCAACATGAAGAGCTACTGCCC
>JAAXVX010000350.1 GCA_013335275.1 Bacteroidales bacterium | reverse complement strand
ATCCAAAAGTGGTTACAAATACAAGAAATGAGATAAAAAATCTCATAATATAAAATTTAGTTATTTCTTTTCAATCTCTTTGGCAGGATATCCAAGTTTGTCAAGTGCTTTTGCAAGGTTATCCTTCGTAGTCTTATCGGCCTCAAAACTAAACCATATTGTTTTGTTTGCGAGATCAACTTTCATGTCTTTCACGCCTTTTTCATATGGAAGTTTTGCCTCTAATTTCTTCTGACAATTCATACAGTCAATGTCCGGAATTGAAAATGTTACTTCAACCTTTTTATTTTCTGTTTTTTTATCCTGAGCCGATGCACCTGCCGATACAAATATAAGGGCAGATAGTGTAAAAATCATAATAGTTTTAAATGCTTTCATAATTGTTTGTTTTATTGTTAGTTTATTTATTTCCAAATTGTAAATCTAAGACCTGCATATACCTTAACTCCCATAAGAGGACCCCAGATAAGTGTAGAATTGAATCCCTGACTGTACGGATCGCTGGCATTCATTATCGGATGCTTCTGCCTGTAATTGCTGAGATTTTCTCCTCCTATGTAGACATCAAGGTCTCTGAATTTTTTTGTAACCTGAGCATAAAACATAGGATACACAGGAGAGTTGCCTCCTCCAGTAAAGCTGGGCAATTTTGAAGGGCCGTTAAGCTGCGCAGTAAAATCAAATGTCCATTTGTTCATTCTTGTAGCATACTGAAAATTGAGCACACCTTTGTAGCGGCTCACAAGCGGCCTCTCTACGAGTCCCTGGCCTTCCAGCGTTGCCTTGGCATCGTTATAACGGAAAGTTGCAAGTATTGTAAATCTTTCAACCGGTGCGACAGAAAAATCGGCCTGATAGGTATTTGTATAAGATCTTCCATCCAGATTATAAAACCTGATTTCAGAAGTATTGAATTCCTGATCTACAATGAGCTGAGAATTAAAATCAGTCCGGAAATAGTCAAAACTAAGTGAAGCTTTTTTATCAAATCCAAATGGCATGTAACCAGTTAGATTAACTCCGTATGTCCATGCATCTTCGATATCCGGGTTGTTTTCAAGAACAATGTTTCGCCCTGTTGAAAGTATGCCAAGGTTGTCCGAAATCTGATTCGGGGAGCGGAATCCTCTGCCGGCTGACCCACGAAATATGAGCTCGTCAAAGAATGCATATTTCACATTTACCCTGGGAGCGAAAAGCCATCCGTAAATATTGTTTCTGTCCAGCCTGATGCCTGTAACAACGGATACTTTTTCACCTTTAGTATATGTATACTCTCCATATGCTCCAACGGACCTCTCCTCTCTTCCCGGATAAAGAACAGAAACATCGCTGAGTTTATCTTCAGAGAATGTAAAATCCCTTCTTGTGAGAGTCTCGTCCAGATTATCCACCTGGCCGCTTAAACCCAGAATTAATTTGTGGTTTTCATTAATCTCATTCTGAAATATCACATTAACAAAAGCAGAATTTTGAATTGCATCAAATTTATTCAACCCGAAGAATGAATTTAATCTGTGCCACGAGTAGTCAATTACTGTTGCAATGTTTTTACTGTTATCGGCATTAAGAGGGATGCCTACTTTTAGAAATGCATTAAGTCCAGTGTTTTTTATCTCCGAGCCCCACAGATCTGAAGTGATATCCATCCCCTTTTCGAATTCATTCATCCCTGCAACTCTGTCGTCGCTAAGTGCCTTAAACCCGAATCTTATCTGCATTCCGTTCTCTGCAAGATATAACCATCTGTTTGCCACGTTAAACTGCATAGAAACCGGTTCATCCTTGAATCCGTCATGATTTCCGTCATGACCTTTCGGGTCGGTTGAGAAGTGCCCCAGCATAACTGTGCTCCATTTATTGTTCAACTGAAGCGATGATGCGACATTTGCCTCGGTACGCAAAGTATTGCTGAGGAAAAGATTCAGAAATAGCGGCTGTTCTGCCGTTGGTTTCCTGTGTTCAAGATTTATTTGTCCTGTTATCGCTTCCAGACCATTTACAACAGATGAGGGTCCTTTGGCTATCTGTATGCTTTCGAGCCACTGACCGGGTATATATGAAAGGCCGAATGGTGCAGCAATACCTCTCATTACAGGTCTGTTTTCGTCAAGCATCTGTGTATAAATTCCGGAGAGACCC
>JAAXVX010000073.1 GCA_013335275.1 Bacteroidales bacterium | reverse complement strand
AAGATACATCCGGACCATCGCTTAACATACTCATTAAGCTTATGAGCATGGTATCCATTGTAATGGCCGGAGTAACAGTCGCATTCAGTATCTTTTAGACATTTCGTCTAATTGCAGAGACGGCTGTGGCATATATTTATATGCTTGACAAACAGCTAATTATTAAAAATGAAGAGATATTATATCTCTTCATTTTTAATAAGTGCCTGTAGATGTGGTGTGTGCAGCCATCCAGCAGGAACAACTCTACCCCCGGGGTGCGAGTGATAACAAAAGAGGTCGACCTTTTGGGTCAACCTCCATAGTTGTTCGGCTATTTATCTAAGATTATTATAGACTATCGTATGGCCGGATTATTTAACTCCTAGTTGCTCTTTCAGGAAAGGAATCATCTCCTCTTCTGTAACTTTGCGTTTGATAATCTTACCTGTGCTGTCCAGGAATATGTTTTGAGGAATATACTTAACATGGTATATTTTTGCAGCAGCACTGTTCCAGTACTGAAGGTCAGAAACCTGATCCCATACAAGTTTGTCATCTGCAATTGCTTTGTTCCAGAGTTCAGCGTCTTTGTCGAGAGATACTCCAAGAATACCAAAACCTGCTTTATTGAATTGCTTGTAAATTTCAACCAATTTTGGGTTGAACCTGCGGCAAGGACCACACCAGCCGGCCCAAAAATCAATCATAGTGATTTTATTTTTAGGATATATGGTTGAAAGGGCGATAGGATTTCCCTTAGGATCGTTCATGGTAAAATCCGGAGCAACCATTCCAACTTCAAGAGTCTTTAAAGTAGCTATGCTCTCTTCAATAAGACCAATGTAACGGTTTCCTGTAAACTCTGGAAGTGCTTTGAAAGTAGCAACTTTTGCCTCCATTTCGGGAATGGTATAGTCTTCAACTTTAGATGCAAGTTGTATTAGAGTATAGAATGAAGTGGGGTTTACTGCAAAAAACACAGAATCTACAGCATCAGACTCTTTCTGAGACTGATCATATATTGCCATGATTTCTGTTTTCCTTTCCGGAGTTGTCTCTTTTGCGTAGTACTCCTTCATGAGAGAATCAAGATTGAATTTTGTGGCAATTTCTTCGTGTTGTTTGTTGAGAGCTACAACCAGGTCGTTTGTAACACCGCCTGTGATAACAGCTTTTGCCATATCTTCTTTTGCTGCTTCAATCTTAATTTTGGAGTTGTCAAGGAAAAGCATAATTCTTCCGTCAACGCCATCAATTGTAATAGCATAATTTTCCGGAGTAACCACTTTGCCTTCGAATTTGAATTTTCCGTCAACAAGGTCCGCTGTGTCCTTAATTTGTTCTGTTCTTGAGAAATTTGAGAGGTAAACTTTACCCGCTGCAACGTTTTCCCCAGTTACAGTACCTTCGATGATGTAACCGTCGGTTTTAGCTGTACAGGCAAAAAGTCCCAAAATCGCAGCAAAAAATAGAATTTTTTTCATTTTGAATGGATTAAAGAGGTTGATTTATATTGATTTATTGATACTTATTAAATTTGTTCATCATCGGAAGTGAGCGGTTCTACGATTTCATAGTCACTCTTATACCACTCTTTGTACTTCATATACCCTCCTGCATTTTTGCGGGCAGCCTCCCCAATCTGTTCGGAACCGGCTTTCACCATTTTGGCAGGAACCCCTGCGTATACTCCCGGCTCCAGTACTGCGTTACTCAAAACTACTGCACCAGCTGCAATTATAGTATTGTCCGGAATTACGGCATTGTCCATTAAAATAGCCCCCATGCCCACTAAAACACTACTACCCACCGATGCTCCATGAATAATTGCATTGTGCCCAACTGACACATCATCCCCAATTTCTACAACAGACCTTTTATAAAGCGTGTGTAGAACTGCTCCGTCCTGTATATTTACTCTGTTCCCTATTCTAATAGGATTAACGTCTCCCCTTAAAACTGCTCCGTACCAGATGCTGCAGTCGTCACCAATAACCACATCTCCTATAATAGCCGCATTTTCCGCTATAAAACAGTTCTTTCCAATCTTCGGAGTTATTCCGTTTAGTTTTCTGATTATTCCCATCTCCTGTATTGCTTCACAAATATAATATAATTAACAAAGATAGATATTTATAGTTCTTTAATAAAAAGGGTTATAATAATCTTTGCCCAATTATAGAAATTGGCAATTCTTATTCGAATCTATAAGAATTTGGATGTAATATGGTTATTGTTTAGTATGAAAAAACAAATTTTTTATAATAATTTAAAATTTATGTCAAAAAGGTTTTTTGAATAAGAATAATGTCTAAATTTGTTGGATAATTATGTACGTAATAATAAAGCTATAGCTTTAAAAAATAAACATTTTATGCAACACAAGGTAATTGATACTAAAGAAGTAGTAATCAGATTTACAGGTGACTCCGGAGATGGTATGCAGCTGACAGGGACACTGTTCGCCGATGCTTCTGCAATTTTCGGAAATGAAATCTCAACATTCCCGGACTATCCGGCTGAGATTCGTGCCCCTCAAGGTACAGTTGCCGGAGTTTCCGGATTCCAGGTAAATATTGGCAGCGGCGAAATCCGCACTCCCGGTGATTATTGTGATGTTCTTGTAGCTATGAATCCGGCAGCCCTCAGAGCCAATGCCAAATGGTCAAAACCAACAGCTACAATTATTATAGACTCTGATACATTTGACGAAAAAGGAATTGTAAAAGCAGGGTTTAAAACAAATGACCCTGTTGCAGAGCTTAAAATTCAGGACAGAATTATCATTTTTGCTCCAATTACAACTCTCACAAAGGAGAGTCTTAAAGACAGCGGGCTGGATGCGAAAGCCGTTATCCGTTCAAAAAACATGTTCACATTAGGCATTTGCTACTACATGTTTAACCGCCCAATGGAATCTACTTTCAAATATCTTGAGAAGAAATTCCGCAAAAAACCTGAACTTATTGAGGCAAATAAGAAGGTCATTAAAGATGGCTTCAACTACGCAGGCAATATTCATGCAATCCCTAATACATATAGCATAGCTCCTTCAAAACAGGAAAAGGGAATTTACAGAAACATAAACGGGAACCAGGCTACAGCATGGGGACTGCTTGCTGCTTCTGAAAAATCGGGAAGGCCGCTGTTTTGCGGGTCATATCCTATCACTCCTGCAACAAGTATCCTTGAAGAGCTTGCAATTCACAAAGAGTTAAATGCAAAGACACTTCAGTGCGAAGACGAGATAGCAGGCATCTGTACATCAATAGGCGCAGCATATGCAGGAAATTTTGCAGTTACAACAACATCCGGCCCAGGGCTCTCACTTAAATCGGAAGCACTTGGACTTGCAATGATTACCGAACTTCCCCTTGTTATTGTGGACGTTCAGAGGAGCGGCCCTTCAACAGGAGTACCTACAAAAACCGAACAGACCGACCTTAACCAGGCTCTTTACGGAAGGAACGGAGAGTGTCCAATCGCAGTAATTGCTGCTCACTCGCCATCTCATTGTTTTGACGCTGCATTCTATGCTGGCAAATATGCAATGGAACACATGATGCCGGTTATTCTTTTAACAGAAGGATTTATAGGAAATGGCTCTGAACCATGGAAGATTCCAAGCATGAAGGACTATCCGGAAATTAACCCTCCAATAATTGACAAACCACAGGAAGTTCCATACTGGCCATATAAAAGGGACGATTTACGCTTTGCCAGAAGATGGGCACTGCCAGGAACCGTAGGTCTGGAACACAGAGTTGGAGGACTGGAAAAAAACAACGACGGAGGGGTCTCTTCCGATCCTCTCGTACACGAAAGAATGGTTAAAGAGCGTGCAGAGAAGGTTGCAAGACTTGCAAACTTCATCCCGGAACAAAAAGTTATCGGAGATGAAAAAGCAGATGTACTTGTAGTAGGATGGGGAGGAACTTTCGGGCATTTGTACACAGCCGTAAAAGAGCTGCATGACCAGGGCAGGAGTGTAAGCCTTGCACATTTCGATTACATTATGCCTCTTCCAAAAAACACAGCTAAAATATTTGCCAACTATAAAAAAATTATTGTTTGCGAACTAAACAGCGGACAATTTGCAAATTACCTCAAAGGGGAATTCCAACAGTTCCAATTCCTCCAATACAACAAAGTACAGGGACAACCTTTCATTGTTAAGGAGATAGTTGACGCAGTAAACGCAATTTTATAGTATTAAACCCGAAAAAACTAAAGAGATGAAATATACACCACAAGATTTTAAAAGTAATCAAGAGGTAAAATGGTGTCCCGGTTGCGGGGACTATGCTATTCTGGCATCTGTGCAAAGAGCACTGCCCGAAGTTTGCGAAGCTCTTAACTACACAAAAGAAAGATTTGTATTTGTTTCTGGAATCGGATGTTCTTCGCGTTTCCCATACTATATGGAATCTTACGGATTTCACGGAATCCACGGCAGAGCATCAGTAATTGCTACAGGAGTGAAGGTGGCAAACCCTACGCTTTCTGTTTGGCAGATAACCGGAGACGGCGATGCGCTGGCAATTGGCGGTAACCACTTTATCCACGCTGTAAGAAGAAACATAGACATCAATATTATACTTTTCAACAACCAGATTTACGGGCTCACAAAAGGCCAGTACTCTCCAACATCGGTACTTGGAAAAGTTACAAAAACCTCACCTTACGGAACAGTTGAGCATCCTTTCAATCCCGGAGCTCTTGTTCTTGGTTCAAGAGGAACCTTTTTCGCAAGAAGCCTTGATGTTGAACTGGAGTTAACACAAAAGATAATGGTTGCGTCTGCAAAGCATGACGGAACAGCTGTTACCGAAGTTTTGGTTAATTGCGTGATATTTAACGATAAAACACATTTTGTTCTTTCCGATCGCGAGAACCGTGCAGACAGAACAATCATTCTCAAACACGGCGAACCTATGATCTTTGGTAAAAACAGAGACAAAGGACTTATGCTGGAGGGAATAAAAATTAAAGTCGTTAAAATTGGAGAAAACGGCATAACAGAAAAAGACCTTCTTGTTCACGATGCAACAGAAGAAAATCCGGGTCTTCACTCTATGCTCATTGATATGAAATATCCGGAATATCCTGTTGCTCTTGGAGTTATACGGGCTGTGAAAGACAAGACATACGACGACAATGTGAGAGACCAGCTCATTGAGGTTAAAGAGAAAGCCACAATACATAACATGGACGAACTGCTTAAAAGTGGCTCTACATGGGAAGTCAAATAAATAAAGAAAGTTCCTTAAATTACAAACAACATTATAAATAAAAATTTCTATTATGAAAGTAGCAGAAGTTATGGCGAAACTTGAAAAGAAGTATGGCCATGAAAAAGAGTACTTACAAGCAGTTCACGAAGTTTTAGAATCAGTTGAGGAGGTTTACAACCAACACCCGGAATTTGAAAAAGCAAAAATTGTAGAAAGACTGGTAGAGCCGGATCGTATTTTTACTTTCCGCGTTACCTGGCAGGACGACAAAGGTGAAGTTCAGACAAACCTTGGCTATCGTATCCAATTCAATAATGCAATTGGCCCATACAAAGGCGGATTCCGTTTTCACCCATCTGTAACCCCTTCAATCCTTAAGTTTTTAGGTTTTGAGCAAACTTTCAAGAATGCTCTTACAACTCTTCCTATGGGTGGAGCAAAAGGCGGTTCTGATTTTAATCCAAAAGGAAAATCTGATGCAGAAATCATGCGTTTTTGCCAGGCTTTCATAACTGAATTATGGCGCAACATTGGCCCTGATACAGATGTACCTGCAGGTGATATCGGAGTTGGCGGAAAAGAAATCGGCTTTATGTACGGCTGGTATAAGAAACTTGCCCGCGAAAACACCGGCGTTCTCACCGGAAAAGGCGCAACATGGGGAGGTTCACTTATTCGTCCGGAAGCTACTGGTTTCGGCGGAGTATACTTTGTAAACCACATGCTTAAAACAAGAAATATTGAGCTTAAAGGCAAAACTGTTTCTGTTTCAGGTTTTGGTAACGTTGCCTGGGGTGCTGCTTTGAAAGCAACTGAACTCGGAGCAAAAGTTATCGCTCTTTCAGGCCCTGATGGCGTTATTATTGACGAAGCAGGTATGAACGCAGAAAAGATTGAGTATATGCTCGAACTTCGCGCTTCAAACAACGACGTTGTTGCACCTTATGCAAAAAAATTCCCTGGTTCTAAATTCATCGCAGGTAAAAAATCATGGATTGTAAAGGTAGACATCGCTCTTCCTTGCGCTTTCCAGAATGAACTTAACGGCGACGATGCAAAAGAGCTTATCAAAAACGGTGTAACTTGCGTTGGCGAAATTTCAAACATGGGTTGTACACCTGAAGCTATCCACGAATTTACAAAAGCTAAAGTTTTGTATGCTCCTGGTAAAGCTGTAAATGCAGGTGGTGTTGCAGTATCAGGTCTTGAAATGACTCAAAATGCAATGCACATCAGCTGGACTGCCGAAGAGGTAGATGCAAAACTTAAACAAATCATGCTTAGCATACACGAGGCTTGCGTTAAATACGGAACTCAAAAAGACGGTTACATCAATTATGTAAACGGTGCTAACATTGCAGGTTTCATGAAAGTTGCCCAGGCAACTCTTGAACAAGGTCTTGTTTAGTTTTTAAAGGATTAATTTCCTTATAAAATATTTAAAGCCGGCAGTTGGATTCCAACTGCCGGCTTTTCTTTATAAAAAATCAGTTCCGGTTCATTTGTCATACGCCGTTTCATTTGTTATTGTAAAAATTAGCTATTAGCAGATTCTGAATTTTGTATTCAATTATATTTTTTTATATTTGTTTAACTCAAATCGTAACTTAGGGAGATTAACTCAAAGATGATACACTAACTACACTAATTACTAACCAACTAAAAACTTTATTAATGAAAAAAATCAGTCTATTGTTTGCGGTTTTGTTATTTGTATGCCAGGGGGTGCTTATTGCACAAAACACCCGGATAACAGGTACCGTAATTGAAAAGGGAACGGGTTCGCCTCTCTCTTATGTTGGTATCTTGGTTAAAGGCACTACAACCGGTACAACAACTATGGAAGATGGTACTTTTGCCATTAATGCTCCCTCAAATGGTACTCTTGTTTTTAGCTTTATTGGCTATAAACCGGCAGAAATCCAGATTTTAGGAAGAGGTTCAATAACTGTTGAACTTGAACAGGATGCTTTGG
>JAAXVX010000349.1 GCA_013335275.1 Bacteroidales bacterium | reverse complement strand
CCCGGATTTGTTTGCAATAATTTTTGCCTTAAGCGGAAATCCGATAAGAGAAAAATCGCCAATTACATCAAGCAGTTTATGTCTTGCACACTCATTTGAAAAACGAAGTTCGAGATGATTGAGGTATCCTGCAGGGCCTCTCTCAAGTTTTGTTGAATGAAAAAGATTTGCAAGCCTGTCAAGCTCCTCCTGAGGTACAGGATTCTCTAAAATCACAATCGCATTGTTCAAATCGCCTCCCTTTATGAGGTTGTTCTTAAACAATGGTTCAATTTCGTGAAAAAATACAAATGTACGGCAAGGCGCAATCTCTTTTGCGTAATCCATCTTACTGGAAAACCTGGCATACTGATTACCCAGTACCTGAGAATTAAAATCTATCATCAAATCGATAGAAAAATCATCGTCCGGTATGATAATGAGTTCTGCTCCGCTCTTTGCGTCTTTGTAATAGATTTTTTCTTTGATCTCGAAATATTTTCTATCGGCAGCCTGTTCTACAAGGCCCTCTTTTACAAATGAATCGGTATATGGTTTCGCGCTGCCATCAAGAATGGGTGCCTCGGAACCGTCGAGTAAAATTAAAGCATTGTCAACTCCAAGACCGGCTAAAGCAGAGAGTATATGTTCTATTGTGGAGATTCTCATCTCTCCGTGTTCAAGAGTGGTACCTCTTTCGGTGGAAGTCACATAATCGACAATGGCATCCATAACCGGCTGCCCTTCTAAGTCTGTCCTCTGAAATTTTATTCCATGATTTTCAGGTGCCGGTGTAACTATCATTGTTACCTGCCGGCCAGTATGTAAACCTTTCCCGGTAAAAGTATAACTCTGTTTTAGCGTGCGTTGTTTAATCTGCATAAAGTTATGGGATGTATAAAACTTGGCAAAGATAAAAAAATATTACTGTTTGTGTAATTTTTTAAATACACTGTATGCTCGAAGATACTCTTTTGCATCAAATGTAGGCGAACCTAAAAGGGTTTCTCCCTCTTTTTTAACTGAGCTCATAATGCCCGCCTGAGCCCCTACTCTTGTGTTGTCGGCGACGGTTATATGCCCGGCGATTCCAACCTGACCCCCTATCTGGCAGTTCTTTCCAACTTTTGCAGATCCTGCCACTCCTGTCAAAGCTGCAATAACTGTATTCTCTCCTATTTCCACATTATGCGCAATCTGAATAAGGTTGTCGAGTTTGACCCCTTTTCTTATTACAGTGGACCCCATCGTTGCCCGGTCAATTGTAGTATTTGCTCCAATTTCCACATCGTCTTCGAGAACAACATTTCCGGTTTGAGGAATCTTTTTATATGATCCGTCCGGAGTAGGCGCAAAGCCAAAACCATCTGAACCGATTACTACATTGGAGTGAATAATGCAATTAGAACCAATTACACATCCGTTATATATTTTTACACCGGGAAAAAGAATTGAATTTTCTCCCACTGAAACATTATCTCCTATAAAAACCTGCGGATGAATCTGTGCCCCCGCTCCTATTGTCGATTTTTTACCAACATATGCCCCGGCTCCAACAAATGAACCTTTTCCGAGTTTTGCACTAAATGCTACAGATGCCCGCCATGAGCGGCCGCTTTTCTTTGCAGACTTCATAGAGTTGAAGAGGCCAAGAATTGAGGCAATTGACTGATATGCATCATCTACCTTTACAAGTGTTGCCGAAACTGGCTCCTTTGGCTCAAAAGATTTATTTATCAATACAACCGAAGCTTTTGTAGAATAAAGGAAGTTTTCATACTTGGGGTTAGCTAAAAAGCAGAGATCCCCGGGTTTCCCCTGTTCTATCCTTGCAACAGACTTCACTTTTGTATCCGAATCTCCAACTACCTCTCCTTTAAGATAGTCGGCTATGGTTTGGGCTGACAATTCCATTATTTGGCAATGTTTTAGGGGTGCAAAGAAAGTACTTTTTTGTGATTTGTGAAAAGGCCTTTGCAGATATCATATCCGAGATGTTAAATATATCGTTGATTTCTCCGCTTTTAGAAAGAATCTTTATGTCCTCTTCGTTAATATCATAGCCTCTGTTCTGAACTTCTCCGGTCTTTACGAAATATTTAATTGCCGAAGCATCAATTCCGGTATCCGAAACTGTTTTGGATAAAGCCTCTTCAAAGGCCTTGTTG
>JAAXVX010000348.1 GCA_013335275.1 Bacteroidales bacterium | reverse complement strand
ATAATCAGAATAGAAAAGCCCGGCCACCCGGAAGAATCGGCATTTGCAAACCCGGTAGATGTTCCAAGTGTGGCTACCTGGAAAAACCCTTGCCGGAAAGCAGTAAACCAGTCAGGAACAATATTCTCCATTTTGATATTTATGCTTACTAGCAAACCGCCTAAGAGTATTGCCAAAACATAGTATCTTGTAACCGGAGATTTAAACAGCGCCATCGGTTTTCCAACTGCTGCACTATAAAGCAATCCAAAATGCATTCCTCCCAGAAGCATAAAAACTATTATAATAAAATCTATCCACGGAGAGTCGAATGCTGCCACAGACATATTTCTTGTACTAAACCCTCCGGTGGCAATAGTTGCAAAAGAGTGTGCAAGAGCGTCGAAAAGGTCCATTCCTGCCACCATCAGGAGAATCGTCTGGATAAGAGTAAGACCCAGATATACAATTGAAATTACCTTAATTGTCTGTTTGGCTTTGAAACGGAAGTTTTCTTTTGCAAGAGGAGATATTTCCGCATTACTCAGCCTCATCCTTGAAGTGGACACTGTTGGCAAAATGAGCAGCATGAAGAGAACTACACCAATCCCACCCAGAAAATGCGTTGAGGACCTCCAGAACAATAACCCTTTTGGCAATGCTTCTACATTTACCAGTATAGTGGCTCCTGTGGTAGTGTATCCGGACACACTTTCGTACCAGGCATTAATCACAGAAAATTCGCCACCGTATAATATATAGGGCAGCATTCCAAAAAAGCATGAAAAAATCCAGGAAAATACAACAATAAGAAGACCTTCCCTGACATTGATTTCCTCTTTCTTGTTTACAAAAATCAGAGGAAAAGAGGCAGTGATTGCTGTAATTATTCCGCTGAGCAGCAAAGGAGAAAAAGAAGCATCAACGTTGTATATAACAGAAACGCCTGCTGAGATGAACATGAAAATTGCATTCAGCAGCAGAGCTATTCCTATATATCTGGAAACTATTCTGAAATTCATTTCACTCCCTGTGCTTTTTTAAATTTTTATGTTCTTCAATGAGAGACCTTATCTCTCCGTTCAAATCCTGCAGTTCATCTTCGTTATCAAACTGAACGGTATAGCTCTTGTTAAACTCCTTATAACTTTTAATACCTCTCGAAATGAGCAGTATCGGCGAAATAAAATAGAGATTTAAGAAATAGTTAAAGAGAAGTACCAGTAAGATTCCGGCAGCAACTGCAATAATTCCGGGCATAATACTTCTGTAGAATCCCTCCTGAAGCCCGGCGGTGTTTTTTGCAAGAGCCCCCTGAGTAAGAAGCCCCAGCTGGCGTTTATAATATCTCAGGTTTTTATAAACCGGCATGAGTTTATTGTTGTACCACTCTTTTCTTTCAGTGACAGAAAGCTTCATAATATTTGAAGCTAAACTGATTTCTGCCAGGTATCTTTTATATGCAACCGAAAGTGAGTCCGCTGTAGCAATCTCTGTTTCAGATGTGAATTGACTTTTTATGCTTCCGATATATTTTTCAAACCGGTCGTCATAAACTACCTCTGCCGAATTAAGAGTAGAGTCCATTATAACGCTGCTGAGCAACATAAAGTTATATTCGTCGGTGAGTTCTAGCAGCATCCTTGATGTGTTGATACTGTTTATGTTGTCTTTCATCAAATCGGTCACGGAATGACGGATTCTGTTAAACTCAAAAATGGCAATAATACTGGACAGGAACAGAATGGCTCCAATTACGACAAAGCCCAGCGAAATTTTTTTCCGGAGTCCCATAGTTTAAGATTTAGACGCAAATATACAAAAAAATACAGGGCAGGTTTAAATTGCAGCCCACTTTGTATCTATTCATTAAAAATCTTCAACCAAACCATATTGGGCGGTATGTCCCGTCCTGAAACAAAAAAATAGGCGGGCCTTGCGGGCCCGCCTATTCGTATTTTTAGAGTTATCTCTTAGTTATAGTTAACAGTTACTGTGAAAGGAGTTGAAGAAGTATAAGTTCCGGCAGCCTGGCTTGCGCCTACATTCAGAGTAGCACCTACTTTAAGAGTCTGTGTTCCACTTGTAAGAACACCTGTTCCGCCCGGGTTGCTTGTAAATGCATTTACAGTCATGTTATTACTACCGGAAGTAACTGTAGTTGCAGTAC
>JAAXVX010000347.1 GCA_013335275.1 Bacteroidales bacterium | reverse complement strand
CAATTGCTTATATATGCCGCTTTGGTCTTTGCCCTTCTTTTGGTTTTTAACCGGCTTAATATCAGAAGACCGTCATTTTACATTATCCCGGGAATCATCCTTTGGTTTCTTATTTTGGGATCCGGCATTCATGCCACAATAGCCGGTGTTCTTATTGCGATGACAATTCCAGGGAAAAATTCAATTAACGAAGTGCGTTTTATTGTTGGTTGCCGCTATCTGTTAAACAGGTTCAGCGCTGCCAGCAACCACAATGTAATGGTACTTGAAAACCAGGAGCAGCAACAGGTCATACACAGTCTTCATTATAAACTAAAGCAGGTTCACCCGCTTATGCTCAGATTTGAACACGCATTGCATCCATGGGTAACATTTATAATTATGCCTGTTTTTGCACTTGCAAATGCAGGGGTGATACTTAATGCCAAAATCTTTTCTCCCCCATTCGAACCAATTATCCCTGGAATATTTTTCGGTCTTTTGATAGGAAAACCGTTTGGAATTTTTCTTGCCAGTTGGCTGGCAGTCAAGCTGAAAATTGCGGAACTTCCAAACGAAATTAAATGGAGTCAGATATTTTCTGTCGGGATTATTGCGGGAATTGGATTTACAATGTCTATATTTATCGATAATTTGGCCTTTACTGATTTTGCAATCATTGATACAGGGAAAGCGACTATACTCGGAACCTCATTTTTAGCTGCATTAATTGGACTATTGGCTATATATATTACAACGAAAGATAAAACCACAAAAAATAATTAACAAATGAAAACAATCAAATCTATCGCAATCGTTGCATTGGCTCTTATTATCGTTTCGTCTTGCGGCGAAAAGAAGAGTTCTTCTGCAGTACAAGTTTCAAAAGCTCTCACCGATTCTGCAAGTTACGCAGTAGGAGTATCATTTGGAACAATGCTTAAAAACTCAAACTTTGGTGACCTGAACTACAGTGAAATGACAAAAGCCATTAAAGCTGTTCTTGAAGGAAAAGAAGGAAAAGATCTTAAAGTTAATGAGACAATTGCAAATCAAGTTATTCAAAGATACCTTGCTCAAAGAGCAGAAGTTGCTGCTGCCGAGAACAAAGTTAAAGGTGATGAATTCCTTGCTGCCAATAAGACTAAAGACAGCGTTCAAACAACAGCTAGCGGTCTTCAGTACAAGATTATCAACCCGGGTTCTGAACTTAAACCTGCTCTCGAAGATACAGTTTCTGTATTTTACAGAGGCACACTTCTTGACGGTAAAGAATTTGACACATCTTTTGGAAACCCTGAGCCAGTTAAATTCCCTGTAAACGCAGTTATTTCAGGATGGGGAGAAGGTATCAGACTTATCGGCGAAGGTGGCAAAATCAAGCTTTTCATACCTGGTGAACTTGCATATGGCAAGCAACAGGCTGGTCCGCTTGTAGGTCCTAACTCAACACTGATTTTTGATGTTGAACTCGTAAAGGTGAGCAAGGCTGTAGTTGTTGATTCTACAAAAACTGCAAAAACTATAAAATAGTAATGGCACTCGAATTAATCGGAAAAATTATCAAGAAACTCTCTGTTCAATCCGGCACAAGCGCAAGAGGAGACTGGAGCAAACAGGAGTTTATTATTGAGACTCAGGAAAATTTTCCCAAAAAGATATGCATGAATGTCTGGGGGCCTGAGAAAGTTGAAGAACTATCAAAATTTAAAGACGGAGAAAATGTTAAAGTATCTGTCAACATTGAATCAAGAGAGTTTAACAACAGATGGTATACCGATGTAAGAGCCTGGAAAATTGATCGTTTTGATGATGGCGGCAACTCTTCACAACCTGCCGACTCAATAAGTACTCCGGTTGACTTCCCTTCGGGAGATGCCGGTGAGGACGATCTTCCATTCTAAGAGAATATTAACGCTAAAGAGGCTGCCTATTTTTTAGACAGCCTCTTTTTTTATAATCAGCCGCTACTCAATTATGGACAAGCTCACCAACAGCAACGCTGTTTTGTTAACTCTTTTTTCTCCGTTTTATCGCTGATATAGTTATTTGAATAATAAAAGCAAATAAAATACTGCTGACAAAAACAAATGCTAATGATGACTGTCGAGGAGAAAAAATGAAAGAAAATGGATTATCATCAAGATACACACCTATTGTTAGATAAATAAT